>JAGNWT010000090.1 GCA_017985935.1 Anaerolineales bacterium
CCTTGTCCGCAGATTCCGAGTCAATGCGGAGCTGGGCAACGTATCCCAAAAAGCACTCGCAGGTGCTGCACGCTCCATGCGGAAAGGAATCCACGGCAGAAAGCAGCAACTCTTGAACCTCGCTTCGAATCAACTTGGTCATGGAAATATCCTTGGTGATGGCAGTCTGCGCCAATTTTACGCCATTCGAGCTGCAATCCTTAATTGACTTTTAACCTGTTCACAAAACGCGGTTAACCGTCCGTGCTTACCATTGGCATATCACCAGCTGAAAGAAAAGAGGAAGCATTGCGCATGATCCATATCATCCTGATCGTCGGTCATTTGATTTCCGCCCTGTTCTCTCGTCGGCGCGAGCGCGCAGAATATTTGAAGTACCTGCTCCTCTCACCCCGCTGAAACGATCCCTGCGTGTTCGGTCCAAGCCCGCCGCTTTTGGCGGGCTTTTTTATTAACAAAAGTCTGGAAAAACCCACCTCGGGGGGTATAATCGGGGAAATTAATTCACGAACCCTATGCCAAGCTCGTCAAAATTCAGCCAAAGGATAAGCATGTGACAACTCTTTTCTTTGCAACAGATATTCACGGGTCAGATATTTGCTGGAGCAAGTTCTTGAATGCGGGGAAATTCTACGGCGCCGATAAATTGATCCTCGGCGGCGATATGACGGGCAAGGCCGTCATTCCGTTCGTGCATCAAGGTGGGACAAATTATCGCATCACTTTGCTTGAACAGGTGTTTGAAGCTACAAATGAAGACGAGCTGACAGACCTGAAAAAGCGCGTGCGCAGCCGCGGCTACTATCCCTACATGACCAATCCCGATGAACTTGCCGAGTTGGAGAAATATCCCGACCGGGTGGGCGCTGTCTTCCTCAAGGCGGTCCTGGACGTCGTCCAACAGTGGATGGACCTCGCCGATAAAAAGCTCGAAGGCACTGGCATGAAGGTGTATTGCTCCCCCGGCAATGACGACGTGGACGAAGTCGATGATATTGTCCGCTCGAGCAAGCACGTGCTGTTGGTGGAAGGGCAGGTCACCCAATTAGACGATCACCACGAGATGATCGCCTCGGGTTGGTCCAACCGAACACCCTGGGATACGCACCGTGAAGAAGACGAGGATCAACTTGCAGTCCGGTATGAGGCGATGTACTCCAAACTCAAAGACCCGCGCAATGCCATCTTCAACATCCATGTGCCTCCGTATAAATCCCAGTTGGATGAAGCGCCTGAGTTGGACAAGGACCTCCGCCCGGTCTTGGCTGGCAACTCCATGAAGCCGGTTGGGTCCACAGCCTTGCGCGCGGCGATCGAAAAAGTGCAGCCACTGCTGAGTCTGCATGGGCACATCCACGAAGGGCGCGGCTCCTCCCGCATCGGCAAGACCCTTTGCATCAATCCGGGTTCAATGTACGAGCAGGGAACCCTGCTCGGCGCACTGGTGAAATTAGGAAAGAATAAGATCGAGAACTACGTTCTGACAACAGGTTAAACGCGGGTACCGTCCCCGCTGAAAAAACATAAACCAAAGAGGAGAGTGTTATGAGCAACTTGTTTGTCCGCAAGGCGACCGGGCTTGTACGTTCATGGTCGGTCTTCGACGCATTCATCTATGCGTTCTTTTCCATTAACTTTGTTACATTGGGATTTTATGCCTTCAGCCAAATGTACTACTTTGGCGGCGGCATGATCAACGCGCTCATCGTGAGCGCGGTCTTCCTTGTTTTTGAGATCATCGTGTACGCATCCCTGATCGCGGTCATGCCGCGTTCGGGCGGCGACTATGTGTGGATGACCCGTATCTTTGGCGGCAGCATCGGTTTCATCCTCGCCATCACCGGCTGGTGGTTCACCCTCTGGTTGTGGACCCCGGTCTATGGCGATATGTTCCGTCAGGTCGTGCTGGTTCCGATCCTCGGCGTCCTGGGCATGCAGAGCACTGCGGTCTGGTTCGCAGGGACGGGCACGCCCTTGTTCGTCAGCTCGGTGATCACCCTGTCCTTCGTTTCGCTCGTGATCTTCCTCGGCATGAAGACCTATGCCCGCATTCAGAAGTTCTCCTTCTATGCCGGCGTGCTGGGACTCTTGATCGTGATCGCGCTGCTCTTCACCGGCACCCCTGAGAAATTCAAAGCCGGCTTTGAATCCAACGCCATCGCCATCTTCGGTTCACAACCGGGCGTATATGATGCGACCATCCAGACCGGCACCGATGCCGGCGCGAGCACTCCGCTTACTGGCGGTTCGCTCAACCTGATCATGGTCACCCTTCCGTGGCTGGTCTTCTTCAACTTGTGGCCCAACTGGGGCGCAACCTTGTACGGCGAAGTTCGCGGCGCAACCGATTACAAGCGTAACTTCTCGGGCATGGCTTGGGCGCTTGGCACGGTCACTGTGCTCGGCGTGATCTTCTTCCTCGGTGTCTCCAAGACCATCGGCTGGGATTTCTACATGCAGGCGAACGGCTCCTGGTGGAACTATTATTGGGGTTACGTCACAGACGTTCCTCCGCTTCCGGTGTGGCCTTACCCCGCGATGCTCGCTTCCTTCCTGACCGAAAGCCGGGTCTTGCAATTGATCATCATGGTGCTCATGAGCTTCTGGTGGTTCGGTTGGGCCGGCACCTTGTTCCTCTCTTCCACTCGCGTGGTGTTCGCCGCCGCTTTCGACCGCTTGCTGCCCGAGAAAGTTGCCGAGCTGAACGACCGCGGCACACCGGTCAACGCCATGTTGTTGATGGTCATTCCCGCGCTCATAGTCTCTTATCTCTACGCCTACAACATCGGCGGATTTATCTCGATCACTCTCGCTGCCACTCAGGCGATCGCCATCATGTACTTTGGTACAGCGATCGCAGCCATCATCCTGCCGTACAAGAAGAAGGAACTCTTCGAGGCTTCTCCGATCGCGCAGATGAAGGTGGCGGGCATTCCGCTCATCACGGTCGCCGGCGTGATCTTCGCCAGCTTCCTCGGCTTCCTGCTCGTTGAGTGGATGTTCGATCCCTGGCTCAACTCCGGCGGTGAAGGCGCAGGTCTGTACGGCATCAGCTTCAAGAACACCAACTCCATCGTCTTCCTGCTTGTGTGCTATGGCTTGTCCGCCGGAATTTACTATGGCTTCAAGTCCTACCGCAAGAGGGGCGGCATCGACCTGGACAAGGTTCAATCCGAAATTCCTGTTGAATAAATAAGTTTTGAAGGGTGACGGCCGTCGATCAATGGCTGTCACCCTTTTGTTATTTCGGGAGAGTGTATGGCGATCATTGATGAGGTTGTTGCAAAGGTGGAGGGCTGGAGCGGGAAGGACATCTCCATCCATCATCTATCGGGCGGTTTGACCAACACAAACTATAAAGTCACAGTAGATGGCACACCTTACTTTATCCGTGTGCCCGGTGAAGGCACAGAGCTATTGGCGATCGACCGCAGGAACGAATATCACAGTTCCAAAGCCGCGGCGCAGGCGGGAGTTGGTCCGAAGGTATTGCATCACCTCCCTGAATACAATGTGATGGTTCTGGAATTTCTCAACGGCGTCACCATGTCAAAGGATTCGCTTAATTCGCCTGGCATGCCTTCCCGAATGGCTCAGTCGATCAAACGCCTGCATGCCGGCGAGCGCTTCATTCTGGATTTCAACATGTTCCGCCTCACAGAATATTATCTCAGCCTGTGCAGAGAGCGCGATATCAAGATCCCCGATGGCTATCTCGACCGCATGCCCACAGTAACCGCGATCGAAAAAGCTATGTCCGTCAAACCGCTGGCGACCGTTCCATGTAATAACGATCTTCTCGCTGAAAATTACATCGACGATGGTAATCAGCTCTGGCTGATCGATTACGAATACAGCGGAAACAATGATCCGACTTTTGAGTTGGGTAACACTTGTCAGGAAATGCAATTCAATGATGAGCAGATCGCAGAAGTCTGTGCTGCATATTTTGGCGAAGCATCCGAAGCGATGATCGCTCGTATGAAGTTAAATATGATCATGTCTGATGTCGGCTGGGGATTGTGGGCTGCCATTCAGGCGAAGATCTCCACCATTGATTTTGATTTTTGGGGTTGGGCGATCGAGCGTTGGGGCAGGGCGCAGGAAAAAATGGATTCCGCAGAGTTCTCAAAGTGGATGAAGGATGTTGCATCTTAGGCTTTAATTACTTCGACACGGCTTAAGAGATGACGCAGGTAAAACAATAAATGGACTCGACTCAATTTGATGTTGTGCAGGAAATGTACCGCCTGATCGATGCGGCGAATGCAAAGAATATTCAAGTGCGCGCCATTGGCGGTCTGGCAGTGGAAGCGCACAATATAAAGAAGCATCCTTTATTCCGGCGCGAGTTTGGCGATCTGGACTTTGTTATTGCCGGTAAACAGCGGCGTGACTTTGAGTCCTTTATGCCCACGGTGAATTATTCTCCGCATAAACAGTTCAACGTCTTGAACGGCGACCAGAGACAGATCTACTATCATAATGATAACGATATGAAGATCGATATCTTCGTCGGCAATTTTGAAATGTGCCACAAGATCCCGCTTGAAAACCGTCTGACCTTTGACCCGGTGACCATTCCGTTGGCAGAATTGTTTTTGTCCAAAGCGCAGATCGTGGAGTTGAATCGCAAAGACGCCATGGATCTGACTTCCCTGCTATTGAATAATGAAGTGGGTGAGGGCGATCAGGATACGATCAATACCCGGATTCTTGCTCAACTTTGCAGCCAGGATTGGGGACTTTACAAGACCACATCCATTAATTTGGGTCAGGTAGAGGACCTGATGAGGGACGAAAGCGTGAGCCTAACCCGGGAAGAGCGCGATCTCGTGCTGAGCCGTGTCAGGAGCATCCAGAAATTGTTTGAAGAAATGCCCAAGCCCCTGCCGTGGCAGATCCGTGATCGTGTAGGCACCCGGGTTAAATGGTATATCGAAGTGGAAGAAGTTCGAAGATAACCCCTTATGAAGAGAAAGCTCAGATTACTTGCTTCCATAGTGATTCTTGCGATTTCGGTCGGGATTCTGATCTGGTCTTATTCGCCAAATCCCAGAGAGACCCGCACCCGAGATATCTCTCCGACCGAAATGCAATTGCCAGCGCCATAAAATGAAGAAACCAGCTTTTTCCTCTCGAGTTGTTCCCATCTACCTCTCCATAATAGTGGTGTTTTTATCCGTTCTTGCGTGTAGTGGCGGGGCTTCTTCATCGGCTCCTGAAAGCACGGATATGCCTGCCCCTGCAGCGACTGACCAATCAGTCTCTCCGCCGCCCGCGGAAGATTCCCCAACTGATCCAGCGCCTGAGCCGGCTTTGCCTCAGCCCGCGATCAACGAAACACGCCGTCTTACCCTGGAATTCCCCGCCAAGATGCGCGCTGGCGTGGAAGGGGATATTGTTATGCTGACTCTCGAAGTGGACGAATCGGGCAATATCACTCCGACCGCTCAGATCGAAGGGAATACTGTGATCGGGGAGACGATAGAGATCCCAGACTTATACGAAACGAATAATGTCACTGCTGAAGCCCGCCTTGATCTGGCAGGCATGGATGTGCAACCATCGGGCGTGATCTATGAGCCGCTCAAGCGCGGACAGTCTGCCCGTTTCTTTTGGAGCATCCGCCCCTTGGAGCCGGGTGTTTACCGTGGCACGGTGTGGCTGCATTTGAACTTTACCGATAAATCCACCGGCGCGTCTGACCGTATTCCATTATCTGCTCAGATCATTGAGATCGAAGCAGTTGACTTCTTCGGATTGTCGGTCAACTTTGCCCGAACCTCTGGCGTGGTTGGGTCCATCGTTGGCGGAGTGGTTGGCTTCCCGTTCATCGAAGACATCCTCAAATTCATCTTTCGAAGGAGAAAAAAGAGTTGAATTGATGATAAATCCACGGGGGGAAATATATGACGAATATCACCCGAAAAATTGACATGCATACATGGGGGGGGATTTGACCTGTATGGTACAATTTCGCCGTTTGTACCACACCTCACATGTGTTTTTTGTGTTAATTAATTCAGGTCTTGGTACACGTAAGACATTTCACGACGGAGCATAATCATGAATGAGTGGCTTTACGTTGGTTTGTTTTTTATCGTCGGCTTGATCATCCCCGTAGGAGCAATCGCCATTGGCTGGTTGCTGGGACCCAAAAAGCCAAATCCCATCAAACAATCAACTTACGAATGCGGAATTGAACCAGTCGGCGAAGGTTGGGTTCAGTTCAAGGCGCAGTATTATATTTTTGCGCTGGTATTCTTGGTGTTCGATGTGGAAACTGTATTCCTGTTTCCCTGGGCTGTAAAGCTGGGACAGTTGGGTCTGTTCGCCGTTGTTGAAGGTATTGTTTTCATTCTGATCCTTGTTGCCGGCCTCGTCTACACTTGGCGCAAAGGGATGTTGGAATGGGTGTAACTCTGGATTAGATAAGGGAAAAGGCTGAAAGGAAATTCCTTCAGCCTTTTCTTTGTGTAACAGGAGCAACTTATGAATTTTTGGAATGACCCTCTTAAGATCGCTGCGGATTGGTTGACAGGCGTTTTCACCGGCTGGGGTATGACCCCGGTCGTGGCGAATGTACTGATCGCCTTCCTCGGCACCCTGCTGCTCATCACCATTTTGATGGTGATCGACATCTTCCTTGTGTGGATCGAGCGCAAGATCGTTGCGCGTTTCCAGGACCGCATTGGACCGAATCGCCTCGGACCTTTCGGCTTGATCCAGCCATTTGCAGACATCATCAAATTGATGATCAAGGAAGACACCACACCCGAGGGCGCAGATAAAGTGGTTTATAACCTCGCGCCCATGCTCTCGATGATGTCGGTTCTCATCCTTTGGGCGATCGTGCCGCTTGCACCGGTTATGTTGGGTGTGGACTTGAATGCCGGCATGTTGTTCATCATCGCCGCGGGTTCGATCGGTACGCTCTCCATCATCATGGCTGGCTGGTCGTCGAACAATAAGTTCTCCGTCATCGGCGCTTTTCGTCAGGTCGCTGTGATGATCTCCTTCGAAGTTCCAATGCTGGCTGTCATGCTCATCCCGACCATCTTCGCCGGGTCCATGGGGCTGAATGACATCATTCAAAGCCAGAACATCTGGTTCTTTTTCCTTTCTCCGCTCGCGGCGTTGATCTTCCTCATCGCGGCCATTGCTGAGTTGGGGCGCGCTCCCTTTGACCTTGCAGAAGGTGAATCGGAACTTGTGGCTGGCTTCAACATTGAATACTCAGGGATGAAGTTCGGCATGTTTTATGCTGGTGAGTTGCTGCACGCGTTCACCTTCGGCGGTTTCTGGGCGATCATGTTCTTTGGCGGATATCGCTTCTTTGGTCTGGAGAAGGTCAGCCCCTTCCTTGCGATCGCTGTGCTTGTGTTCAAGGCCATGCTTGGCTATTGGGTCATCATGTGGGTCCGCTATACCGTGATGCGCATCCGTATCGATCAGATGCTTGCCTTCAACTGGAAGTTCCTCACCCCGGTTGCTTTTGTTCTCGTGATGGTGACTGCGTTGATGAACGCTCTTCTTAAAGGCGCGGACGGCTGGCTCTATGTGACAGGTATGATCCTCTCGAACATTATCGTTGGCTGGGTCTCTTTGGAAGTTGCCCGTTCCGCTGCTAGACAGGAACGTGAACGGTTGGAAGGTCCCAAGCAGGTTGTGGAGGCCCATCACTAAATGGGATGATGAATATGACTGGTGAACAAGTAATTTTCCTGATCGTTGGAGCAGTCACACTCCTTTCTGGTTTTATGGTTGTGACCGTTCGTAACCTTGTCCATGCGGCGTTGTGGTTGGTTGCGACCCTTTTTGGGGTCGCCATTGTGTACACATTGCTCAATGCGGGTTTTCTCGCTGTGGTGCAGGTGGTGGTGTACATCGGTGCGATCGCGATTCTCTTTATCTTTGCGGTCATGCTGACACATCGACAAGCCGCAGAAACCGGCGCGCCGTTGAACAATAACTGGTGGGTGGGCGCTCTCATGGCTGTCGTCACTTTTGGCGGGCTGGTCTATTTGCTTCAGACTTGGAGCGGCTTCTCGAAGACCGCGTCGGCTGTCCCGTCTGGTTTTGATGCGATCTCCCAGTTGGGTACCGCGCTGACCTCTCCGCAGGGCTATGTCCTGCCTTTTGAAGTCGCGTCAGTCCTGCTGCTCGCTGCTTTGGTTGGCGCGGTTTATCTCGCGTTCAACAAGAAATAGGAGGCGTTGATGATTCCTCTTTCCTGGTATCTCATTCTCGCGGCTGGATTGTTCAGCATTGGTCTGTTCGGTGTGCTTTCGCGCCGGAACGCCGTCGCGATCCTGCTCGGCGTGGAATTGATGCTGAATGCGGTCAATATCAACCTGGTGGCGTTCTGGCGCTACGGTGATATTTCGATGATGGCTGGACAAGTCTTCGCGATCATCGTTTTCGCGGTTGCCGCAGCAGAAGTGGCTGTGGGTCTGGCTTTGGTTATCTCTGTTTATCGCCGTCGTAACACGGTGGTGGCAGAAGAACTTGATCTGTTGAAGTGGTAGGGATGCACATGACACATGAACTTGCGACTAGTTTAGTTTGGCTCATACCCTTGCCACCCTTTTTGGCGTTTGCGCTTATTGTGTTGTTTACCAATAAAAGCAAAGCGCTAAGTCATACGGTGGCGATCAGCGCAGCTTTTCTCTCATGGCTGGGCTCGATGCTTGTTTTTTATACTGCGGTTACGACCGAGCATTTCGGCGAACACCCGCTCGCTGACTTTGTCAACTGGCTGCCCACGGGCAATACCTGGTTGAAGATCGGCGTGTTGATCGACCCGCTCTCTGCCGCGGTATTGTTCTTTGTGGCATGGACGGTTCTGATGATCTTCATCTACAGTGTTGGTTATCACAACTTTGGTCAGCCAGCCGGTGACCACGACCACAAGGGGTTGCCCCCGCACGGGGCGACCGTCCACGGGCACACGGTTCCTTCTGTTGAGCCGATGTACTCGCGCTTCTTTGCCTTCATTGGCTTGTTCGCTTTCGGCATGTACACACTTGTTGTTTCTGACAACCTCCTTACTCTTTTTGTAGGTTGGGAGATCATGGGTTTGTGCTCCTACCTGCTGATCGGCTTCTGGTTTGGAAAACCCTCCGCTCGCAATGCCGCGATCAAAGCCTTCATGACCACCCGCATTGGCGATGTTTTCATGTTGATCGGCATCTCATTCCTCTACTATGCGACCGGCACCTTGACCTATCGCGAAATCTTCACCGAAGAGACTTTGCATGTTCTGGCGACCGTTCCGAGCGGCGTATTTGGTTTGTCCGCCGCGGGGTTGATCGCCATCCTGCTCTTCATCGGTACGGTCGGTAAATCAGCTCAGTTCCCTCTGCATGTATGGCTGCCCGACGCGATGGAAGGCCCGACCCCGGTCAGCGCCATGATCCATGCGGCAACGATGGTGTCAGCGGGCGTGTATGCGGTCATTCGCATGTTCCCGCTGCTCACAGCTGGCTATGAAGGTCACGGGCTGACCACTGCGATGTCTGTGGTTGCGTTTATCGGCGCATTCACTGCCATCTTTGCCGCCACCATCGCTGTGGCGCAAAACGACATCAAGCGCGTTCTGGCTTACTCCACGATCTCGCAGCTCGGCTTCATGATCGCCGCGCTCGGAATCGGCGCGTATGTTGCCGCCGCCTTCCACCTTGTGACCCACGCCTTCTTCAAGGCACTGCTCTTCCTTGGCTCTGGCTCCGTCATTCACGGCATGGAGCATGGTGTGCTTCATACCGGCAACCATCACGTTGATCCGCAAGATATGTTCAACATGGGCGGCTTGCGCAAGAAGATGCCCATCACCTTCTGGACCTTCCTCATCGGTGGTTTTGCTCTTTCGGGCTTCCCGCTTGTTACGGCTGGTTTCTGGTCGAAGGATGAGATCCTCGCGGATGCCTGGGGACACGGTCACATGACAGTGTTCATCACTCTGGCAATTGCCGCATTCCTGACCGCCTTCTACACCATGCGCCAGATCACGTTGACCTTCCTTGGGGAAGCCCGCACGAAGGAAGCCGAACACGCGCATGAGACTCCGCTCACAATGACCGGACCCTTGATGGTTCTTTCGATCTTTGCCATCGGGTATGGATGGGTCGGCATCCCCGAACATTTCCCTGTCCTCGGCGGAATCCTGCCGAACTGGTTCCACGATTTTGTCGGTCATACGCTGGAACATGTTCCCGAAACGCCTGAATTTAGTTGGATTCCGTTGCTTACCTCCCTAGTGGTTGCGTTGGGCGGACTGGGACTCGGCTGGTTCGTTTACAAGGATGTTAAATCAGTTTCTGAGGATAAACTCCAGTTCTCCCTGCTCAAGAATAAATATTACTTCGACGAAGCCTATCAGGTCATCTTCATCCAACCTGCCCTGTGGTTCTCCGAAGTCTTCGTCTCCAAGTGGATGGACAAGGGATTGATCGACGGCATCCTCCACATTTTCGGACCCACCACTGGCGGCATTGGCGCATTCATTCGCAACAAATTCGATGTGCCTTTTGTCAATGAACTTCTTGGTGACGGTTCTGCCAATGCCACTTATTGGATCGGCAAGAACCTGCGTCCCATTCAAACAGGTCGTATCCAGCAATATCTCATCCTCTCACTGGTCATACTCATTGTGATCGGCGGCTTGCTATTCGCATTGCTGGTTAGGAGCGCATAATGGATTTTCTGAATACTCATCTCCTTAGCCTGATCCTCTTTCTGCCGACAATCGCGGCGTTGGTCATGCTTTTTCTGCCCAGCGGAGAGACGAAACTTCTGCGTTGGTTCGCTTTTGGCGCCAGCCTGATCCCCTTCGTCCTCACGCTTGTCTTGTGGAATAACTTTGACCAAAACCTGCCGGGCTTTCAGTTTCAGGAAGTGTACCCCTGGTATGAAGCGCTGAACTCCTCGCTTCATCTCGGTGTGGATGGCATCTCCCTTTCCATGGTCTTGCTGACCACTTTCCTCACCCCGCTTGCCATCCTTGCATCCTTCAGTGTGACAGACCGCGTCAAGGCTTATATGATGCTCTTCCTGTTCCTCGAAACAGGCATGCTCGGAGTTTTCATGTCGCTCGACCTGCTGATCTTCTTCGTTTTCTGGGAGATCGGTCTCGTCCCAATGTACTTCCTCATCAATCAATGGGGGAGCGCCAATCGGGATTACGCTTCGCTCAAGTTCATGATCTACACCATGGGCGGATCGCTCGGTCTGCTCCTTGCGGTACAGATGTTGGGCGTTCTCTTCGGGACCTATGATTTGGTTGCCGTCACCGATCGTTGGAATTCACTGGCAGCGGACGCGATGCTGCTTGGCATGACCGTGTCACAGGTCAAGACGATCGCCTTCTGGGCTTTCGCGGTCGCCTTCGCGGTGAAAGTTCCGCTTTGGCCTTTCCACACATGGCTGCCCGATGCCCACACCGAAGCTCCGACCGCTGGCTCCATGATCTTGGCGGGTGTCCTTCTTAAACTCGGCGCGTATGGCTTCCTGCGGCTCGTGTTGCCTCTTTATCCGGTTGAGGCTGCGAGGTTTGCAGGGGCTTTAGCCTTCCTCGCGGTTGGCGCGATCATTTTTGGCGCGTTCGGCTCCCTTGGTCAGACCGATTTCAAGCGTTTGGTTGCGTATTCGTCTGTAAATCACATGGGATTTGTGGTTCTCGGCATTGCTGCTGCAGCCATTGCCAAAGGCACAACCGAGGCTCATATTGCCATGGATGGTGCGGTATTGCAAATGTTCAATCACGGACTTTCGGCGGCAGGCATGTTCTTCCTGGTCGGCGTGATCTACGAGCGAACACATACCCGCAACCTTGAAGAGTTCGGCGGACTGTTCCCGCTAGTACCGGTTTACGGTGGCATCCTCATTTTTATGAGCATGGCTTCGCTGGGACTTCCCGGGCTCAACGGCTTTGTGTCTGAGTTCATGGTCGTTCGGGGTGCTTATCCGGTTTTGACCGCTTACACCGCCATCTCCATGCTGGGTCTGCTCTTCACAGGCGCGTATATCCTGAAAGGGATCATGAAGGTCCTGCATGGACCCATGAACGAACATTGGGCGCACGGCGAACATAAACTGACCGAGATCAACACGCGCGAAATTTTCGTGGTGGTCCCGCTGATGGTTTTGATACTTGTCATCGGCATTTGGCCCGCGTGGATTTTGGAAGTTATCAATAAAGCCGTTGTGGCTTTGTTCTAAGAGGTGGATGATGAATTTTCCCATCCTGAGTGTTATCACATTCCTTCCCATGGTGGCTGCGGTCATCATGCTGATGGTTCCTGCCGACCGCAAAACGGAAGTCCGCGGCATCGCGCTCGCTACTGCGACCTTTGACCTGCTGCTTTCCGGCTGGATGTATTTGCAGTATCTGCTCGGCGGGTTATCGGGTTATCAATTTATTGAACAGTACGACTGGCTGCCCGCTCTGGGCATCAGCCTGAAATTCGGCGTGGACGGCATGAGCGCTCCGCTCGTTCTGCTGACCGGCATCGTCATGTTCACAGGTGTGCTCATCTCCTGGGGTGAGTACAAACCTGAGAAGCATCTTTCTGCCGGCATCCAAGACCGCCCGCGTGAATTCTTTGCCTTCCTTTTCCTGTTGGCTGGCGGCGTGTTTGGCGTTTTTGTATCGCTTGATCTGTTCATGTTGTTCTTCTTCTATGAGATTGCCGTGTTCCCGATGTATCTGCTCATTGCCATTTGGGGCTGGGTAAAGACTCGTGAATACGCAGCTATGAAGTTGACCCTGTACCTGTTCATCGGCTCTGTAGTTGCCCTAGTTGGCGCACTCGCCATGTACTGGACTCAGTATCAGAATACCGGTGTGCTGTCCTTCGACATGCTGGTCATGGAAAGTGCGGGTTTCTCCCAATCCTTCCAATACATTTGGTTCCTGCCGGTGTTTATCGGCTTCGCGGTATTGGGCGGTATGTGGCCCTTCCACAACTGGTCACCCGATGGTCACGTGGCTGCGCCTACCGCAGTCTCCATGTTCCATGCGGGTGTGTTGATGAAACTCGGCGCTTTTGCTGCGCTGCGTGTGGGCGTGATGCTTCTGCCTCAAGGCGCGAAAGATTGGGCTTGGCTCATCATGGCTTTCGCAGGGATCGCGGTGGTCTATGGCGCGTTCATCGCTTTCGTCCAGACCGATATGAAATATATGATCGGTTTCTCTTCAGTCTCGCATATGGGTTTGGTTGTTTTGGGAGTTTCCACTCTCAATCACGACGGTTTGGTGGGAGCGGGCGTGCAGATGTTCTCGCACGGTGTAATGACGGCTCTCTTCTTTGCCATTACCGGTATGATCTATGACCGGTCGCACACGCGTCAGATTCCCGAACTGGGCGGCATTGCAAAAGTGATGCCCTTCGCCACGATCGGTTTCATCATCGGCGGTCTTGTGTCGATGGGCATGCCCGGTTTCTCCGGCTTTGTTGCGGAATTCCCAATCTTCATGGGCGTGTGGGGACGTCAATGGATGGTGGCTGTCATTGCGAGCATTTCCATAATCATCACGGCGGCTTACATCATGATGAATATTCGCAAAGTGTTCTTTAGTCCCATGCCGGAAGAGA
>JAGNWT010000091.1 GCA_017985935.1 Anaerolineales bacterium
CATTTTGCCCTGATCGCATCTGTGCTGCTCATCGGAAATACAATTACGAACTTTGGTTCAGATACTTTCCTCATTCGAGATATCGCCCGCGCCGGGCAGGTCACCCAAATTGCGTCGCAGGCGCTTTCACTGCAGTTAATTCTTTCCGCTGTTTTTTGCGCCGCGTTGATATTTTTTCGTGACCCGCCTCTTTTACTCTACAACCTTGCGCTCTTCCCTCTGGCGGTGTTTTCGGTAAACACTGCTTTGCTGCGCGCGCTCAACCGCATGGACCTGTTCTGGTTCCTCACCCTTGCAAATGGAACGCTCCAAGTTCTGGCGGCTTTTTTTTCTTCAGATGTCTTAACCTTGAGTGTGTTCATCCTCATGGGCAATATCATCCTTTCAGCTTTTTCCTACTTCATTTGCCGCGGATCACTTCCCGGCTTTGAGTTGATCCCACTTAAGGATTTTCGCCCCATCTTTAGGTTGACTCTGCCCTTTGCCGTGCTTACGATTTTCCTGGTCCTCATTCAAAGGCTTGGCATCCTGTACGTCTCTGCCATGCTCGACGATTCTGCGACCGGGTTATTCTCCTCCGCCTTCCGCGTAGTGGATGGACTCAAATTCGGTCACTATGCCATTCTGGGAGCTTTGCTGCCTGCCTTGTCTCAAGGTGCGCCTGACTCATGGCGCAGTTTTCGAAGTTCCTTTATATTTCTGATGACCGTCTCGGCGATGTTCATCGCATTACTGATTGCGATATCAAAACCGATCATTGCCATACTTTATGGCGCGGAATTTGTTTCGGCAGTTCCCTTCCTCCCACAACTGGGCTGGACCCTGCTGCCATACACAGTGACTTCCTTTATCTCTTACAGCCTTATTGCCCGCCGGCTTGAAATTCCGCTGGCGATCTCAGCCGGTGTCTCTTTGCTGTTTTACGCTGTTCTTTATCCCTGGCTGATCCATGCGGGTGGAGTTGCTGGAGCGGTGCGTGCCGCTTTGCTTGGCGAATATTTGCAGTCGGCTGTGTTTGTTGCTGTTTATCTTGCATATCAGAAAAACTCGGGTGTTTTCCTCCATGAACCAAAATGATCCTGTAATGACCGCAAAGGAGTTGCTTGAATATCGCCGTTCCACGGGCGGGCTTCAAGAATTCCCTCCGCCGCGAGTTGTGATCTTTGCGCCGCAGAAAAGTCTCGCTTCCTATGTGCTTCGAAAATACTCGGCTCGGCAGGTTAAGGGATTTCTTGGTGAATTTTATCTGCTTAAGAAGTTCAAAGGAGAGATCGCTCTTTCCACAGGGTTTGGGATCGGCGCTCCCGTCATTGCCGGTTTGACCGATGAATTTTCCGCGTTGGGTGTAAGACAGTTTGGCTTGGTCGGTCTGGCCGGGGCTTTGCAGGAGAATCTGTCTGCGGGGAGTTTAGTCCTTTCATCGGGAGCCATTCGCGGAGAGGGAGTTTCAAGTCACTATCTTCCTGCGGCAGAGGTTGTGGATTCATCGTCGGAGTGTTTGCAAGGCATCGGTCACGCCCTGCAAACGCAGGGACATTCATTTTCTTCAGGGCTCACGTGGACGACCGATGCGCCTTTTCGTGAGATCCGCAAGGATGTGTTGGCGTATCAAGAGCGGGGTGTGCTCGCCGTGGATATGGAATCCGCAGCGATGCTGGCTGTCGCGGCATCTTACGGTTTACCGGCATTTGCCGCCTTCTCGATCGCAGACACACTTGCAAATGGGGTCTGGAAAATGTCCAAGGATATGCGCTCTGCTCAAACTGGGCTGTCGGTATTATTCGAAGCAGCCCTTTATTACCTGATCTCAGCCTGAAACCTTTTTTATTTTTTCCCGTATATTCTAAAAGACTTTCCTTTTAATCAAAAAAGTACTAGACTTACTTCAAGGAGAAATGGTTATGAACAAACAAGGACGTACTCAATTAGCTTTGGGAGTCATTTTGATATTGGCTGGGGCATGGTTCCTGCTCGATAAGAGTGTGCCCGCCTTCCACGAGATATTCAGCAAGTACAGTGAATTTCCATTCAACATGTTCCTCATCGGCGCGTTCATTCTATTGATCGGGTTGGTGACCGGACAGCCCGGCATGGCTGTCCCTGCCTCGATCGTGGCCGGCATCGGCGGGATCTTCTATTATCAGGAAATGACCCGCAGTTATAACTCTTGGTCTTACATGTGGGCGCTCATTCCCGGGTTTATCGGGATTGGCTCCATATTGGCAGGCATACTTGGCGATAATACTGCCCACAACCTCAAGCGCGGATTGAACATGATGGTGGTCAGTGCAGTCTTGTTCCTTGTTTTTGCATCTTTCTTCGGCGGTTTGGATGTGCTTGGTAACTACGGTCCCGCGGTTCTGTTGATCTTGCTTGGCATGTGGGTGCTTGGCAGCGGCTTGTATCGTTCCTTCCGCAAGAGAGAAGAGGAGTAGCATGAAGCGTAACCAATTATTCTGGGGCGTCATTCTCCTGTTGATTGGCGGGCTGATGCTCGCCAATGAAATGGGGATCAAACTTCCCAATAACACCCCATTCACAGAGCTTTTCTGGCCTCTGCTTTTGATCCTTGGCGGTGTTTGGGTTCTGTTCGGGGTCTTTATGCGCGGGAACCTTGAAGTACAAAATTCTTCCATCGATTTGCAGGGCGCAACCGCTGCCAATCTCAAGCTTAGCCACGGCGCGGGTGAGCTGCGGATCCATAGCGGCGCGAGCGGATCAGATTTCGCGCGCGGCTCTTTCGCTGGCGGGTTGGATCACAAAGCCCATCGAAACGGAGACAGGCTCGAGGTCCGCATGAGACCGGCGAAGGATTTTCTCGACATTCCATTTTTCGGTCCGCGTAATCAACTAGAGTGGGATGTCGCGCTCAATGCCGACATTCCGACCGAGCTGACCTTGAATCTTGGCGCGAATAAATCCACCATCGATCTTCGGGATATGAAGATCACCGACTTGAGATTGGAGACAGGCGCAAGCGAGACCCATTTGATCCTGCCTGCGCACGGGCGCTTCCGTGCCGACCTGGATTTTGGTGCTGCCTCATTGGATGTGACCATCCCTGAAGGATTATCTGCTCGAATCCGCGCCTCGCTCGGCGCGGCAGATATGAAGATCGATCAATCGCGTTTTCCGCGGAATGGAAGTTATTACCAATCTCCCGATTTCGATACAGCGGTCAACGCCGTGGATATGACCATCGATGCGGGCGCCGCTTCCATCAGGGTCAAGTAATAAAAGGAGACGATGATGAAAAGGTTTGATCCTGCAATTGTGTTTGGCTTTTTATTGATCGTTGGCGGCGTGCTCGCCCTCGCGCAGACGATGGGCATTCTTGAAAACGCTTCCGGTCTCTTTTGGGGAGGCATGTTCCTTGCTGCCGGGTTGACCTTCCTGACCCTGCTCATGGGTGGGCATTGGTGGGCAGCTATCCCTGGTTTTACACTTGCCTCGCTGGGTGTGTTGATCTTGCTTCCGGAATCGTTGGATGAATACGGCGGCGCGATCTTCCTTGGAGGCATTGGTCTTTCGTTTTGGTATGTCTACTTCAACAGCCGAGTGGAGCGTTGGTGGGCAATGATCCCGGCGGGGGTGCTGACCGCGCTGGCAGTGATGATCGTGGTGGCTGCCCGCTTTGAAGATCTTGGCGGGGCGGTCGTGCTTGGCGGTATCGGACTTTCGTTTTTTGGTGTGTACTTTACCAATCGTTCGGAGCGCTGGTGGGCGCTCATTCCTGCCGGTGTGCTGTCCACACTTGCTGGAGTGACGATCGCCGCTGAAAGATTCGGTGAGTTTCAAACTGCCGGCTTCTTTTTCTTTGGACTGGCATTCACGTTTTTATTGGTGGCTTTATTGGCAAACATGAGTTGGGCTTATTGGCCGGCAACGGTACTTGGTATCATGGGATTTCTTGGCATCGCTTCCTTGTTGGATATTGCCAATTATCTTTGGGCGGTGGCTTTGATCGCTGTGGGCGGCTTTCTGTTATTTCGGTATTTTTCAAACCGATAGAATGTGACCCTAATAAAAACAAACATCCCCGGTTTTATCCGGGGATGTTTGTTACCTGCCCTCAGCAAGTATTATCTTTCTTCCATAACTTCCACGTCTGGGAAGAACTGATGAACAGTCCCCGCCACCCAGCCGTGAAGTGTTGATGGCAACAACGGACATTCCAGACATGCTCCGCCCAACCGAACCCTTAATTGCTTTCCATCAAAAGAAACGAATTCCACTGTTCCGCCGTGGAACTGTTCAACATATGCGCTCAATTTCTCGAGCAGACCGCGCATCTGAACTTCTCTTTCGTCGATAATTGATGTCGCCATGCGAAACCTCCTTGTTAACTATGAACCGGCGTGATGCAAAAGCGATTGAACCTGTGTGTAAGCGTTCTTCCAACGAGAAGATACCATTTGTGCCAGACGATCGACAATGACTTCCCCGGTTTGTGGATAGTTCTCAACCAATGACACAAGGTCCCTGCCATGAATTCGGATGGTGCGCACTTCAGTTTCACTGACGATGCTCGATGTGTATTGTTTGCTCCCAACCACTGCCGACCAGCCAAAGACATCGCCAGCGCGCAGCCGAGTGAGCGTGATCGCGGGACCGTCGTACGGCTTGTAGCGAATCGCGATCTCGCCGCTTATAAGGAGATACATATAAGAAGCGGGATCACCCTGCTCAAAGATCACTGTGTTGGCCGGGCAGGTAAAGTCTTCAAAAAGCGGCTTGAGGACAGCGACTTGATCGAGGGGGAGATTCTGAAAAAGCGGTATATACGGGATAGTGTCAAGCATTTAAAAGCATATTAATCAACGCAAAGATATCTTTCCAGTACCAAATATCCTAAAGTAGGTGACATCTTTCCTTCATTTACTTTGCACGGCTTTTGTTCGGTTATACTTTGCGAACATCAGGTTTTGCAGTATTTTTAAATATGACTTCACCGCAAGAATTATCTTCTCTCGAAAAACTTTTGCTTGGAATAGACCAGCCGGTGTTCATTCAGCCTGTCACGCCGTTGCGCAAAGGCGAACCTTGTCCGTTGTGCGGAACCGGAAACCTGGACTATAACGGCTTGCTGCAATTGGAGTGCCCATCCTGTGGGTATGTGAACGGTGAGGGCGGGGGCTGCACCTGATGAACCATTTCTTGCCCCGTGCGGGTAATTCAAAATTGAAAGGGATTTTTATCCTTGAGTAAAAAACATGCCTCCGGACAGTTGATGTCCATGACCCTGATTGGAACAGGGTTGATCGCCATCGGGATCATGGTCTATTTATTGTTACAGAACAACCCGGCTACAACCACCCAGGATTTTTCGGTTGTTCCCGCTGAAGTGGATTTTGCTGCTCCCGATCTTCCGCTTGAAGATCTTGAGGGTAACCCGGTGTCGCTGGATGATTACCTCGGTCAGGTTGTTCTCGTGAATCTGTGGGCGACCTGGTGCCCTCCATGCCGGGAGGAGATGCCAACCCTGCAGGCTTTCTATGAAAAATATAAAGATGACGGATTTGTCCTCGTTGCCATTAATCAGGAGGAGCCGCGCGATGTGGTTGCGCCTTTTGTGCAGGAATTTGGATTAACATTTCCTGTATGGCTGGATCTAGAATACCTGGCAGAGCGCGAGTTCGATACCATGAATTTGCCAAGCTCGTATGTTGTTGACCGCAATGGGCAGGTGCGCTTAATGTGGATCGGCGGCATCTCAAAAAAGAATCTTGAAAAATTTGTACCAGACCTGATCAGGGAGTAAAAATGGAAGTTGCATTGAATTGGAAAGGCAAAATGGTATTTGAAGGTGCTGGAGATTCTGGTTTCACTCAGCGGATGGATAGTGAAGAGTCTGTGGGCGGAGAGAATAGCGGCGCGCGCCCAATGGAATTGATCGCGCTTGGTCTTGCCGGCTGCACGGCAATGGATGTTATTTCCATTCTGCAGAAGAAGCAGCAGCCCATAAAAGATTTTCAAGTTTTTGTACATGCTGAGCGGGCGGAGACCCACCCCAAGGTGTTCACGAGCGCGGTGATCAAGTACCTCGTTACTGGAAGGGATGTCGATGAGGCTGCGCTTTTGCGTGCAATTCAACTTTCAGCCGATAAATACTGCCCTGCCCAATCCATGCTGAGCAAAGCTTTTCCCATAAGGCTCGTATATAAGATCGTTGATGAAGGTGATGGGGGGACGATCAAAGAAGGTGAATATCTGACAAAAGAGGCGGACTAAACGTCCGCCTCTTTTTTATTGACTGCCACTGATCGATGTGAATGCATCGCCGCATTCGCATGCGGTAACCGAAGAGCCGCCTTTGGTGAGAGTGCCGAGATATTCCCTGCTGCCGTTATGTGTAACCCAGCCATTCATAACCAGAGGCAATGGGCTGTCGGCTGCGATCCACTCGCCATTAAATTTGCGGGCAATGTGAACATGAGACCCGGTCGCGCGCCCGCCTTCACAGGATGGGTAACCGATCTTGTCGCCTGTTAAAAGTTCTGTCCCGAGGGGAGCTCGATCTTTACTGGAAAGGTGCAGGTAAAAAATAACCCATCCGGTGCGTTCGTCTCCGTCATGGTCGAGGTCAAGTGCGACTCCCTCTACACCTGAGCGGACCACCAATCCATCTGCCATTGCTGTGGAGAAGTTTTTTTCGTCTGCAATGAAGCAGCCGGAAGTTTTTGAGGGAGGAGCAAAGTCCACGCCAGCCAGGGGTTCGCCGGTGCCCCAGCCGGTGTGAGGTCCGCCAGTGTAGGACCATACCTGATCGGCAGGGAAGGGGAATCGGAATTCGGGTTGTCGAAGACTTCCCGGCATCAGCACGAACGGATCCTGCCAGGGGTCGCCGAACAGGTTTGAGTATGTCTGGAACAGCCCTTCGGGTCCGGTTGCGACCGCATATTTTTCGCCGGTGAACAATCTTGAATAATAGTATTGGATCGCAACCGAGGCGGAATTTTGCCAGGGGTCGGGTCGAATCAAAACCTTGTCATTTTCTTCGAACTCAACCAGGTTTCCAAGCCGCCAGCCATAGTATCCATTGTTCAGGGTGTTGGCGGCGATCACAAGTTGAAGGTAATGATTTTCCCAATATCTGCGCGTAAAGCCAAGCAGATTTTTCTTGACGGGCTGTTCGGGTTGCGTGAGCGCTCCGCCTTGATATTCAAGGATGGCGAGCAGCAAGCGGGGGCTGATGCTGTAGTTCATGGCGACATAGTCCACCATTTCTGCGCCCGAGCGCCATTCACCGGCGGCGTACACCCGATAATCCTTGAGCCAGCCGGGCTGCGCGGCTACGAATGCAGATGTGCTGAAACCAATGCCGGTCGGTCCATTGACGAAGGCGTGGTCGGGAAGGATCTGAAAGGGGCTTGCCCACAGCGCAAGATAATAGATCGGAATTTTCATCGGCATGCCGGGAGGCATGGTGGTGGCATCACGTGGAATGTTGGGATTTGCTTCAAAGATCTGATCGACCGTGGTGTTGAAGCGGGCTGCCAAAGCGGGAAGGGTATCGCCGGTTTGGGCAATATAATCCACCAATTCACCGGGTCTGTAGGTTGGGCGTGTTGGCAGGGGCGTTTGCGCTGCCATGGGAGTTTCACTTTTTGATTCAAGCGGAACAGAATCAGGAGCGCTGTTTGATGGAGAATTCAGATTGCATGAGGTTAGCACGAGAGTGGCGATCATCGCCGCTCTCGCCAACCATTGAGTTGTTCTTGAAAGCCTAATCATTTTCTTCGCGAAAGATATTCGACCACTTCTGACCGACAGGGTCGGCCTTGATAACCTTGTCATCTTTGACAAGGGTTCCTTCATAAGCGTTCTGTCCGGCAACGACCCGCCAGCCGCTCAAGATGAACGGAATGGGTCCGTCTGCTGTGACCCACTCGCCATTATATTTTCTGGCAAAGTGTAAATGCGTGCCAGTGGAAACTCCGCCTTCGCATGAGGCGTGACCGATGCGGTCATTCACTTCAAGCCACGTACCAACCGGAACGCGGTTCTTTTCTGCGATGTGCATGTACAGGAGATTCCAGCCCGTCTGTTCGTATCCGTCACCGTCCAGATCGACCATGACCGCGCCATTGGCCGAGCGGACAACAAGCCCGGGCGCGGATGCTGTGACCCATGTGTTGGTTGCCTGACAGCCACCGGTGGCTGTGGAGGGGGCAAAATCAATGGCTGCAGACACGCTGTGCTTGTTGCCGTAGATCGAGGGATTAAGTTGTCCCCATGCGTTGTGCGGTCCACCGGTCAAATTCCACTCAACGTTTGGTTCAAATGGCAGAACAAGCGAGGGTTGATTAAGCGCCGCAGGGAAGATCGGGTTAACCGCATCTGCGCGAGCCCAGGGATCTCCAAACATTTCAGCGTACATGGCAGGGAATCCAGTGTCGGAGTCGATGATCTGGTCCCATTGTGATCTGCTGTGTGCGCGAGAAAATAAATATTGGATGGCAACCGTCCCTGCGTTCAGGCGGGGGTCGATGCGGAGTTTGCTTCCATCGGAAAATTCAAGATGAGTAAGTGTGCCAGCGCGCCAACTGTAATAGGCGATGGCAATATTGTTGATAGCCCATACCAGCTGAATTGACATCCCTTTGTAGTGATAGTCGTTAAACCCCATTGGGTAATCCACATGTGATGTGTCAATGGGCTGCCCGCGCACCCAGCGGCTTTCAAATTCCAGCATCCCCAGTATCAGGCGGGGGTTGATCGAGTTTTCGTAGGCGAGCCTTTCTATGGCATCGTCTCCATCGATCCAGCCGGTGGAGCCAAGATAGTCTTTAAAGTCACTGAGATACCCATCCGCGTTTTGCACATATTCCTGCACGTTGAAATCTGCAGATGTGAGCGAGAAAATGATCTCTGCATCCGGCATGATCAGGTTGGATGGTGTCATGGGTTCGTTAATACGGTTGGGAATGACGAGCAATGTTCCGGGGTCGATGAGCGTGGTCCGGGTCAGGTCGGCATCGGAGGTGATCTCGGATTCCTTTACGCCGAATCGATTTGCGACCGCAGAGAGCATATCGCCGCTTTGGGCGTAATACAGGAATGGCGCGGCGTCGTAGGATGGGGTCAGTGTGGGTAGTATGGCGGGGGCGGCACCGTCAGGAGTGGGCGTGGATGTATAAGAGGCTTCGGTCGCGATCTGTGGTGGCGTTGTGGAAGTGGGGAAAATGATCGGATCGTCTTGAACCGCAAAAGGATCGGTGTGAGGGGCTTCCGATCCATTCTGATTCGGGGTTGGGGTTTGCTGTACTCCCCAGATCGAAAGCGATGAAGTTGGCGCGGTTCCGCAGGCAGAAACAGCCAGGGATAGAACGATGAGAAGAATAACGGCGCGATGCATATAACTTGATTATATCTGTCTTGATTAAGTTTTGATGAATCACCGTGAAATTTGATTGAACTCGTTCGCGCCGTCCCAGGCTTCAATAGAAACTCCATCCCGTGCAAGGAATCCGTCATACTCAAAACCATTTCCGCTTGAAACCCAACCGTCAAGGATGAAGGGCATCGGTCCGTCTGCAGCGATCCATTCTCCGTTGTATTTCCTGGCAATGTGCAGGTGTGTGGCGTTGGAAACTCCGCCTTCACAAGATGCATGCCCCACCCGCTCGCCGCCAAATAGATATTCACCGGGCTGTACCCGGTCTTCTGTTGCCACATGCATGTAAAGCACAACCCAGCCGGTTTGCTCGTAACCATCATTGTCGAGATCCTGGATCACCGCTCCATTTGCGGCGCGGGCAATGCGCCCGTCTGCGACCGCTGTGATCCAATACGGACTCGTTGCGCAGCCCATGCTGTCACCAGGCGGAGCAAAGTCCAGTGCGGCCCATGCCGAGCCAGAGTCCCAGCCTCCGTGTGGTCCACCCGTGTAGTACCAGGCTTCGTTTTTTCCGTAAGGCAGGTTCATCTCAGGCTGCGTGACCGATGCCGCCATTAAGGGTTCAATGGCGATATCGAAGGGATTCCCAAAGAATACATAGTAGGTGAGGAGCAGACCGGTGCCGCTGACATCCTGTTCCCATACCAGTCGGTCATCCAGCTCGGAAAAAAAGTATTGAACCGCCGCTGTGCCGGCATTGATGGTCGGGTCGGCCGGGACGACCGTCCCGTCGTTCATCACGAAGGTCGAGATGGCATTCGCTTTCCAAAGGTAATATCCCCGGTTAAGAGTGTCCGCTGCCCATGTCAGTTGCCGATACAGTTCGAAGTGATTGTCATCAGCCAGCCCCATGGGGTACGCGGTGTTGAAGGGTGCGGGGTTAGTGACCCATCCGCTTTGATATTCGAGCAGCGCCAGCAGTAAACGCGGATTGACGGAATAGTTCTGTGATACGAGTTGTACGATCTCTGCACCTGTGAGCAGTTCTCCATTAACATCCTGAGTGTAATCTGCGAGGTATCCGTTCTGGCTTTGGATGAATTCGCCGATCTCAAAATATGCGCTTGCAGGACCGTACACCAATTCAGAATCAGGGATCACCTTGAACGCCGCGCCAAAACCTTCCGGGTTGGGCGCAGGGACATTCAACTCCATTCCTGCATGGATCAGGTTGGGGTCTGTGATGCTGTTTGCATCCATCAGGGTTTGCAGGCTAATTCCATAGCGTTGGGCGATCTCGCTCAAGATATCTCCGGGCTGAATAATATATTGGTCTGTATCCTGCCTGGGCGTAGGGAGAACGCGCTGTGCATCCGGCGTGGGAGTGCTGTCGGAATTTCCATTTGGCTGAGGTAGTTCAACGCTTAAAGGAGCGCGGGTCGGGGTGGCTTCGCGTGTTGCTGCAGGGATTTCCTCGGTCTGAGTTTCGGGTGAAAGGCCTCCCGCTGGAGTGTCTTGCGGTATCGGAAGGAATGGATCGTAAGTTGGAAAGACCGTTACCTCAGGCGTGACCGGAGCGCAGGAAGTGAGTAGGAGAATCGTTAATAGAAGAAGACCCCCGAGTTTTCGGGAATTGATGGACACTGATTTTTGAACATGCATGGGGGCGATTTTACCAGTGGTCGATGAAAAAGAAGGTAGCGAGTGCAAATAAAAAAGACGCGAGTTTTCACTCGCGTCTTTTTAGCAGGTGTGTTTTTACGATTGGAACCCGGAGCCCATGATGTAATTTTCAAGCCCGCGGATCTCATTCTCGCGATTGGCAAGGGCGGCGAACATCACGTCGCGAATGGATACCAACCCCACGAAGTGTTCGTCTTCCACGACCGGCAGGTGGCGGATGTTGTATTGCTTCATCAACCCCATGCATTGCTCAACGGTCGTATCAGAATTGACCGAGACCATGTTCGGAACCATCACATCTTTGATGAGCGTGTTCTTGGCGGTTCGCCCCTGGATCTCTCCTTTGTAGAGATAATCACGTTCGGTGTAAATGCCAACGATCCGTCCGCCTTCAATGACCAGTATTGCTCCGATGTGTGCCTCAGCCATGATCTTAAGTGCGTCCAGAACGGTGTCGGTGGATGAGATCGAGTAATTCTTTTCTGAAGATTTGTCTTCCAAGAGCTTGCGAACAGTGGTCATGCTGGTCATCTCCTTTGATGGGTGGGATACCGAACTGCTGTGGATTATACCAACTCAACCTTCACGGCTGTGATCTTGTATTCAGGGATCTTCGCCACCGGGTCGAGCGTGGCGTGGGTCAGCTCATTCGCTGAAGCCTCGGGGAAGTGGAAGTTGGCATACACCATGCCGGGCGGCACACGGTCGGTCACCCAGGCTTTGGCTTCAATGCTTCCCCGCCGCGAGGTGATGCGCAAAATGTTCCTGCCGTTCAAGCCGATCTTCACGGCGTCGTCCGGGTTCACTTCCACCAGTGCTTCGCCATATACCTGCATGATCCCCGCCGCGCGGCGAGTCATCTGCCCGCCATGCCAGTGATACAGCACGCGTCCCGTGCTCATGATCATCGGGTAATCATCATCGGGCTTTTCCGCGGGCGGCACATGGTCAATGGGCATGAACTTGCCCTTGCCGCGCGTGAATTGCTTGGTGTGCAAGATCGGCGTGCCGGGATGGTCCGCCGTCGGGCAAGGCCATTGCAGTCGTTCACCGGCTTCGAGCCGCGCATGGGTGATGCCGCCGTAGGATGGAGTGACCGCGTTGATCTCAGACATGATCTCGACTGTGTCTTGATATTCCCAACCGGCATACGGCGTATCTTTCTGGAACCGGTCGCTGATTCTAACCCTCAGCTTTTTCGCCAGTTCAGAGAGGATCCACCAATCCGGCTTCGAGTCGCCCAATGGCTCAATGGCTTTGCGGACCATCTGCACACGGCGTTCGGTGTTCGTGAAGGTTCCGGTCTTCTCGGCAAAGGTTGCGCCGGGCAGAAGGACATCGGCATAGGCAGCTGTTTCAGAGGGGAAGATCTCCTGCAATAGCAGGAAGTCCAATTCCTCCAAGCAATGACGGATGTGTTTCGTATCCGGGTCAGACATGACCGGGTCTTCGCCTAGGATATACAACGACTTGACCTTGCCCTCTAAAATTCCCGGCATCATCTCGGTGACGGTAAGTCCGATCTTCGCTTCTGTTGTAGCGCCCCATGCCTTCTGGAATTTCTCGCGGACTTCTTCGCTTGTCACAGGCTGGTACGCCGGGTACACGTTCGGCAGACCGCCCATGTCGCAGGCGCCTTGCACGTTGTTCTGTCCGCGCAAAGGATTCACTCCGCCGCCGGGTTTGCCCATGTTGCCGAGCAGCATTTGCAGGTTGGCGAGGTCCATCACATTCCGAACGCCGACGATGTGCTGGGTAATGCCCATCGCCCACAGAACAGCCATCGGCTTGGAAGAGGCGAGGATCTCCGCCGCTTCATAAAGCTGCTCGACCGGGATGCGGGTGATCTCCGCTGCTTTTTCGGGCGGGTATTGCATCACAGTCGCTTTGAACTCATCAAAGTTTTCGGTGCGTTCTTCAATAAAGGCTTTGTCTTCCCAGCCTTTTTCAAGCATGATATTCATCAAGCCGTTGATGAGGGCAATATCTGTGCCGGGTTTGTGGCGCAGATGCAGGGTGGCAAATTCGGTAATATCGATTTTGCGCGGGTCAGCCACAACAAGTTTTGCGCCGCGCTGTCTCACCGCCTGGCGCAGCATTGCGCCGAAGACGGGGTGTTGTTCGGTGGTGTTCGAACCGATGATAAAGAAGGCTTGCGCCTGTTTGGC
>JAGNWT010000019.1 GCA_017985935.1 Anaerolineales bacterium
TATTTTCAAGGAGCGCCCAATGACCACTGTATCTGCCGAAATTTTTGTCAACGCCTCTGTGAAATTTGCCTACCGCGCCTTTACCAGTTCCACTTCTCTGCGCGAATGGCTGTGTGATGTAGCCACCGTCGAGCCGCACCCACGCGGACGAATGTACCTGTGGTGGCGCGGAGACTTCTACTCCAGCGGTCATTTTCTGGAACTGGAAGAGAACAAGCGCGTCAGGTTCCGCTGGTTTTCAAACATTGACCCCGCCCCCACCGAAGTGACAGTGACCCTGACCGAAAAGGACGGCGGTGTCCTCGTCCGCATGGATCACGAAGTCCCCAGCGACCCATCCTGGGCAAAAATGGGAGAAGGCTTTCGGGAAAATTGGGCAGATAGTTTGGAGAACCTCAAATCGGTCCTTGAAACAGGCATTGACCTGCGCATCTCACAACGCCCCATGATGGGCATCATCCCCGGCGACTTCACCGAGGAACAAGCCGCGGCATTGGGCGTCCCCGTCCGTGAGGGCATGCGGCTGGACGGTGTGGTCAGCGGCATGGGAGCGCAAAAATGCGGGCTGCAAAAAGATGACGTCATCGTGGAGTTCGCCGGGCATCAGATCCGCAGTGACGCGAACAGCTTCCCCAATGCCATTGCGGGTAAAAAAGGCGGTGACAAAGTGGAGGTCAGCTTTTATCGCGGTCCCGAAAAGAAGACTGTCACCATGGAGTTGAGCAAACGCCCGATGGTGGACGTCCCGTTTGAGCCTGCCGAATTGGAGAAGCAGGCCCGCACGTTGTATGATGCGGCGCTGTCGGAATTGGAAAAATCATTCGAAGGCTTTAGCGATGCGCAAGCCATGTCACATCCCGAACCCGGCGAATGGAGCGCGCTCGAAACGGTCGCGCACCTGATCGCCGGCGAAAGATTTAACGTCACATTCCTCACCAGCCTGATCGATGGATACGAGATCACTTCAGATGGATTCGGCACGAACGTCCACGCGCAGGTGCAGGCGACTGTTCAGGCGTATCCATCCATTAATCTGATGCTGGGTGCGCTTCGAAAGGCAGTGGATGAAACCCTGGCATATACAGCGTTGATCCCTGCAGAGTTCGCCGCCAACAAGGGCAGTTACTATCGCTTTGGGTCGGGGCTGCTGCAACCGAACTTCCATCTCACCGCGCATCTTGAACAGATCAAAGCCGCGCTGGCCGCCGCGAAATAATCAGAATCAAAAAGTGCCGTGACTGAAAAGCTCACGGCACTTTTTGATTCTTTTTCACCTCGGTTCGGCTTGCGGCTGTATGCTTCTTGTATCTTTTCGCAGGAACAGCAAAAATCCCACGAGGCGCAGCCCGGCGCTCAACCACAACGCGCCGCCGAGACCGATCCAATCTGCGAGCCAGGTACCGACCAATGGCGCAACGATGGCAGACAAATATTGCATGGATTGAGCCAGCGAAACAAAAGTGGCGCCGTATTCCGGCGGGACAGTCTTCATCAACTCGTCGAAGAAGACCAAGTCCAGCCCTGCCTGAAAAAGCCCGGCAATGCCGGCATAAATAATTATGAGCGGAACTTGCGGAGTGGCAGCGGTAAGGGCGGGGTAAAAGATCATGCCAAAGGTGGTCGCGAGCAGAACAAAACGCCCGCCATATTTTCGAGATGCGCGCGGCCAAACAAAATATCCCGCCAGCATGACAAGGGTCATCGCCATTGTGATGGTGCCGATCTGAGAATCGGTGGCCTTTACTTCACGCACAAGAAAGAGCGGCATGATGGGCGCGCTCAAGGTCATGGCAGAGAAGTACACAAACTTTTTGGATGCGAAGGAGACAAAGGCAGGTTCGCTGCGAATTAAGGAGAGGTAGTTGCGGGCAGATTCAAATGCCGATGAGGATGTGACAAACACGGGCGGAGTTTGATCGGGAAGTTTGATCTGATTCGAAAAGTAGTAGCTGATCAATCCGCCAATGGATAGCCCAAAGAACATCATCTCATAATTGCGGGGGAATTCCACGAGGTCGATCACCCGCGTGACGAGAAAGGTCATTACCACACTGGTCAGCCCGAAGATCGCCCAGCGGCGGCTCAGCAATGCGTAACGTCCTTCGGGACCGGCTACGGCGTTCATCACGACCGAAAAGGCAACCGCCAGCGCGGTCTGCGGCAGGGTGGCAAATGCCCAAATGGCAAGGGTGGCAATGACCGCGTATTCCTTTGAAAGCACAAAAGTGAGCAAGCCCGTCAACGCATAGCACGAGATGACAAGCAAACGCGAGAGGCTGTACCAGGGCACAATGTTGCGGCGAGTCTGCAGGAACCTGCCGACGATAATGGCGAGAATAAGCCCGGTGATGCCCGGCATGGATGTGAGCAAACCCACTTGAAAATTGCTCGCCCCAAGGCGGGTAAGGAAGACCGGCAGAAAGGGCGCGGCAACGTTGGAAATGCTCACGCCAACTGCGTCGATCTGCACGTAACGAAAATTTCGTTTCTGAATTTCCTGCTGTTCCGGGTCGGTGTTCATAAGGGTTGGATGTAGGCGGGAATTATAACGCCCACGATGTTGTAAAATGTCACGATGATCAAGATTGCCCAACTGCAAGCGCATCAAGTCGTTGATGCAAAATATGTGATATCCGGTGTGGCACAGCGG
This sequence comes from Anaerolineales bacterium, assembly GCA_017985935.1. Lineage (GTDB taxonomy): Bacteria > Chloroflexota > Anaerolineae > Anaerolineales > Villigracilaceae > Villigracilis. Next base: position 2,651 of record JAGNWT010000019.1, read on the forward strand.
ATCTATGTCCCTGAAAAGACCGCGCAGGAGTTCTACGACATTTTGGAGGAGGAAGGCGAACTGCGCGACATGGATGACTTCCAACAAGCGTACGTGGAAAACGGCGGACTTTTCTATGTGGTGACCGATGATGACAAAGTGGTCGGCACAGGTGCGATCAAAAAATATGATGACAAGGTGGCGGAGTTGAAAAGGCTCTGGCTTTTGGAGGAATACCACGGTCTTGGCATCGGCTACCGGGTGGTATCCCTGTTATTTGATTTTGCGCGTGCACAGGGCTACGAACGGATCTGGCTGCAAACCAGCCTGAAACAGGAACGCGCCATCCGGTTTTACACGCGGCTTGGGTTCCATCCCATTCCCAGTTACCGTGAAAGCATGGACAACTATTCCATGGAGATCATTGTGGGAGAGATCAAAAAGTAGGCAGGCGGAATCGAACGGTCGCTCTACGGGCGGCTTTCACTTGCATCCAGCCATTCGGGCAGTTGACGGAATAATTCACGCATCACAGACCTGGTCCGTTCGCGGAAAAGTTCAATATTCCCGTACGCCTCTCCCCCATCACCGCCCACGAGGTCGGTCACTCCGCGCAAGATTAAAGTGCGAACCTGATTCCTGCGCGCCACCCACGCGATCGCACCTGATTCCCAATCGGCGGCAACGGCTTGATATTTCTCGATCAGCATGGGAATATCTTCGATTACGATATCGCGGTCGGCAGAGACGAGCAACCCGCGCAGAAAATCTTTTTCGTTCAGGCGCCCGGCATCCAACCAGGAAAGATCGATATCCGTCGCGTAGTGTTCAATGGCTTCAGCGCTGTCGCCCATCTGCTCAATGATGTCGTAGACCAAAGTCCGCTCCACGAGCATGATCGTCCCGGTTTCGATGCGCCCGGCAAATCCGCCGCAGGTTCCGAGGTTGATCAGCAGGTCGGGTTCAAAATGATCGATGACATATTGAGCGGTGGCTGCCGCAGAGATCTTGCCCCAGCCGCCGTGAAAAAGGATCAAGTTTCGGTGACCGAGATCCAGGCTGGCGAATTCACCGTAGGGCGAACTTTGAATATTTAAAGCGGGGTAAAGTTCCTTCACCACTCGCCATTCAGCATTGGCGGAAATGAGGATGGCAGCCTTCATTCGAGCTTTCCATCCAGATAGTCGATCACAAATTGAAGAGCGGCTTCAGAAGAATAATGTTTGTTCTGAATGCGATCGCCATCCCAAATGAAACGGCGGGTCCACTCGCCATGCCCGGTGGACAACCCAAACCAGGTGGTGCCAACGGGCTTATCAGGCAGCCCACCAGACGGACCGGCAATGCCGCTGACCGAGATCCCGATATCCGCGGAGAACAACCTGCGTGCCCCGCGCGCCATTTCCAACACGGTCTCTGCGCTGACGGCTCCGTGCGCGTGCAGGGTATCCCAGGAAACACCCAGCAGGTTGACCTTGGCTTCATAGGCATAGGCTACAACACCGCCGGGGAAAATATCCGAAGAGCCTGAAACATTGGTGATGCGATCTGAGACCAGCCCGCCCGTGCATGATTCCGCGGTGGAGAGCGTTAATCCGCGCGCTTGCATTTTTTCGCGCAGGGTCATTTCAAGTGTGTTCGTCATTACAAGCTCCTTATAATTCGTCGAATTATACTATCGGGTATAATGCCGCAATGTCAAATTGGTCGGGCAAAACACTCGGTAAGGTTCAGATCGGTGAAATGCTTGCTCGCGGAGGCATGGCCGAGGTTTATATCGGTGAACACACCACGCTCAACCGCAAGGTCGCCGTCAAGATCATGCGCGACCATGTGGAAGCTGATCCCGATAACCGGGTCCGGTTTGAAAGGGAGGCGCGCGTTGTCGCGAGTCTCCGGCACCCGAACATCATTCAGGTATTTGATTACGAGCTGGTCGATGGTCAACCCTGCCTGGTGATGGAACTGGTCACAGGCGCGTCACTGGGGGAATATCTTAAAGCACTACACAAACGCGGAGAAAAACTTCCGCTCGAAACCATTGCCCACATCCTCACCGCGCTTGGCTCCGCCATCGATTACGCTCACCAACAAAATATCATTCATCGGGATGTAAAGCCCGCCAACGTGCTTTTGCGCTCGGCGACCGGTCCCATCGACCCCAACCGGCCATTGCCAGCGGATTCAGAACCGATCCTGACCGACTTTGGGCTGGTGCGCCTGCTCGATTCATCCATCCAAACCTCAACAGGGACCGTGTCTGGTACGCCGATCTACATGAGCCCTGAACAAGCCCGCGGCGACAAAGTAGGCGCAAAGACAGACGTCTATTCGCTGGGTGTGATCTTGTATGAAATGCTGGCCGGCAACGTGCCCTTTGAAGCAGAATCCACTTTTGGTATTTTGATGAAGCACCTCAACGAGCCGCCGCCGCCCATCGCTGGCATCTCCCCCAACCTGCAAGCCATCATCAACCGCGCGCTCGCCAAAGATGTAAATCTGCGTTATCCATCAGCCAGAGAATTGGCCGATGAGTTCACCGCTGTGCTCAACGGTCGCTCCCTATCCGCTGAGACCGTCCGACTCGCAAAGATGCCCCAGATGCCAGCCTCAAAGCCCCGGCAAGCTGCGCCATCCCGGCTGAGAATTGGCATCGGCTCGGCCTTTTTGGTTGTGATCGCGATCTTTGCCTTTGTGTTTTGGCCTTCCCGCGCGGCTGATAAAAACCAACCCGTGGGACGCGTCTCTTATCTGGACCAAAATTCCTTCATGGATAAGTCCACTATCCTCATTACAAAACTTCCCGCGCCAAAGACAGGCATGCACTACGAAGCGTGGTACCTCGCCCAGGGCGGGGAAATCCGTCGAAAGGTGGGAAGCATTCCCGTAGACAGGAACTCGCAGGGACAGTTGATCTTCACCATTCCTGAGCAGGAGAATATCCTTGGGCTGTACGATCAACTCGAAATTACGGTGGAGCCGGATAACGATCCGAATCCGAACGAGCCTTCTGGTGAAGTGGCGGCATCTTCAGTCTTCCCGCCTCTGGCATTGATCCATGTGAGGCATGTTCTTGTATCGTTTACCGACGCGCCTGAATCGACCTCTCTCATTCTCGGGTTATGGAACTCAACCGACACTCTGTACGATAGTGTGACCGAAATGCAAACTGCCTTGGAGAGCGGCGACGAGAAACTCTTCCGCCAGAAGAACGAGGAGATCATCAACCTGCTGGTTGGAAACCAGAACAAGGATCAATATCAAGATTGGGACAAGAATAATTCACTCGCCGACCCAAGCGATGGATTCGGTCTCCTCCGAAATGGGGAGCCCGGTTACACAGAACAAGGCTATCTATTTCAAACCATTTCACACGCCAGATTTGCCGCAGAGGCAGCAGACTCTACCGACAGCATTAAGACCCGCAGCGCCGAGACGATCATCTGCCTGGAAAATATGACCGGCTGGTCGGAGCAATTACTTGCGTTGGCACTGCAATTGCAAGACATGCCGTTTGGTTCAGAGATGACGCCGATCGCCACAGAGATGTCATTGCTTGCAGATCACATCATCGCCGGCATTGACTCGAACAATAATGGTTTGATCGAGCCGATCGTTGGAGAAGGCGGGGCGACCACCGCTTATGAATACGCCTACTACATGGCAGAGATGCCTCTGCTGACAGGCGCGCACCGAATCCCACCGCCAGCTTCAAAGAACAAGTAATAAAAAGAGACCGCTCAATTGTGAGCGGTCTCTTTTTATTTTTCAGGGATTTCTACGGGGCAAAGTTATTGAACTGATTTAAGGATGCGCCAGTTACCATGGCAAGACCGGCGAAGACACAACAACAAAACAGGAAAACCACGACAACCGGGATCATGACAGAACCGACCGCCTGTCCCCAGCCGAAACGATTCACTCCCTTTACCGCCATCACTTGAAGCACGAGAACATAGATCCCCAAACCAAAGGAGAGGATTCCGGTGCAGATGCCCAAAACGGGAATGGAGCTAAACACCGCCAACAAAGATGAGATCAGAGTGAAAGGGACAGTGATCGCGGCGTTGGCATAGAGCAATTTGTCGTAAGTGCCTGTGCCGCCGAACAACTTGGCGATCCATTGAACGATGGCCACTCCCAAAGCAAAAAAGATCACCGAAAGCACACCCGCCAACGGAGAAGCGCACAACCCAGTGATGAGCGTGATGCCAATACTTCCGCCGTCCATGCCGGTGGATTGAGGGATGTATTGTTCCAGCCCGGGGATGGGAAACTGGGTCGTCACACCCATTGCCAGGCGGATGGTTGAGGCAAAGGCTTGAAAGATACCCGAGACCAACCCCGCAATGAATACCCAGATATACGCCGTTTTGGAATTGGCATCGGGGTGTTCCGTGATCTCGACATAAGTTTGCTCGTTGGGCTTGGAGATCGCCTTGATCCAAACGGGGAGCCAACCTGCGGGCCCGGGAGCGCCGGATGAAGGCGGTGTGAGGGGGGTGTTATCGAATTGAGTCATAAGTCATTCTCCTTTTAAAATGATACATCCATTGTAAGTTCAAAAGCAAAAAAAACAAACAGGTAATTTGGGTCATCCTCCTTTCTAATTTATAATTGCCGCCTATGGAAATTTCCGAGAAGCTGCAGGGAATCCTTGCCACCCTGCCGACCAAGCCCGGTTGTTATATCTATCGCAATGCCGAAGAGACCATCATCTACGTCGGCAAAGCCATCAACTTGAGGAACCGCGTGCGGTCCTACTTCCACGCGGATTCGAGCCACGATGCAAAGACCCGCCGCCTTGTGCGGGATATCGCCAACATCGAGTGGATCGTGGTCGGCTCGGAACTTGAGGCGCTCATCCTTGAGATGAACCTCATCAAGAAGCACCGCCCCAAATACAATATCCGCCTCAAGGACGACAAGCGGTATCCATATATTAAGGTCCATTGGGCAGACCCCTTCCCCAAGGTCACCATCACCCGCCAAATGGAGGAGGATGGATCGCGGTATTTCGGTCCATACACATCTGCCTGGGCGGTACACCAAACCTTGGATGCCCTGCGGCGCATCTTCCCCTACCTGACCTGCGACCGCGAGATCACCGGTCTCGACAAACGCGCCTGTATCTATTACGACATCAAAAAATGCATCGCCCCTTGCATCGGCGCATCCACTCAGCAAGGATACCGCCAGATGATCTCAGACCTGATGGAATTTCTGAGCGGCAACAGCGAGAACATCGTCACCCGTTTGCAAGCCGACATGCAAAAAGCCTCGGAAGATCTGCGCTTTGAAAAAGCCGCCGCCCTGCGCGACCAACTCAAAGCCATGCAAGCCATCATCGAGAGGCAGAAGATCGTCTTTGCCACCGATTACAAAGACTCGGATGTGCTGGCGATGGCGCGGGTGGACGGTGAAGCCTGCGTGCAGATGTTCTTCATCCGCGGCGGGAAATTGATCGGGCGCGATTACTTCATTCTCGAAGGGACCGAAGACACGCCCGAAGCCGAGGTGATGGCGGAATTTGTCAAGCAGTTCTACACTGAAGCCGCGAATATTCCCGAGCAGGTGATGCTTCCGCAGGAGATCGAGCAGGAGGAAGCCAGCATCATCAGTCAGTGGCTCAGGTCGAAGCGCGGCGGCAAGAAAATGGAATTCTTTGTGCCCAAGGAAGGTCAGCCGCATGACCTGGTGCAAATGGCAGCCGAGAACGCATCGGATACTTTGCAGGCATTGCGCGCCCAGTGGCAGGCAGATACCCACAAACAGGAAATGGCGCTCGCAGAATTGCAAAGCGCCTTGAAATTATCTGCTCCGCCAAACCGCATCGAATGCTATGACGTCAGTCACACCCAGGGCGTGGCAACGGTCGGCGCGATGATCGTCTTTGAGCAGGGCGTGCCTTCCAAGAAACTGTATCGCAAGTTCAACATCGACAGCACCAGCATCGGCGCACCCGATGACTTTGCTTCGATGGAGGAAATGCTCACGCGCCGCTTCAGAAGGTGGAAAGGCTCACAGGAAACCGAATCAGGCCCCGGGTCCAAGCCCGACGCGTCGTTCTCCTTCCTGCCCGACCTGATCATCATCGACGGCGGTAAAGGTCAACTTGGACGCGTTGTCAAAGTCCTCGAGCAATTTGACCTGTTCGATAAAATTCCCGTGGTGGGTTTGGCAAAACAGGAAGAGGAGATCTTCTTCCCACATAACAGCCAGCCGCTGCTGCTCCCCCGCCACTCGCAGGGACTTTACCTCGTGCAGAGGATCCGCGACGAAGCCCACCGCTACGGGATCACCGCGCATCGAAACCGACGCTCGAAACTGGGTCTTGCATCCCAGCTTGACGCCATCCCCGGCATTGGTCCCTCGCGCCGAAAAGCGCTCTTGAAACATTTCGGTTCTATGGATAAGATTAGGCAAGCCGGTCTCGAAGAACTTGCAGCAGTTCAAGGCATGAACATGAACGCGGCAGAAAGCATCAAGGCACACCTCGAATGAAATTGGTCTGGATCGTGGACGACGACGATGAAATGGGAATCGCCATCAGTTTGATGCTCAAACTGATCGATTGCGAGACCAGATATTTCTCTCACCCGCGCTACGCGGCCCAAGCCCTGCTTTCAGGCGGACGCCCAGACCTGATAATCCTCGATATTAATATGCCCGAGGTCAGCGGGCTGGATATGCTGGAGTTCCTGCGCCGCCGCAAAGAATGGAAGAACCTGCCGGTCATTATGCTTTCTTCTGAAGCCGCCGATCTCATCGTGGATAGAGCCATGCAGTTAGGCGCAGACGGATACATGACGAAGCCTGTTACAATTGAAGAACTTGAAAAGGCCATGTCTCAGGCCTTTTATAAACACATCCTAAAGTGAGTATGAAAATGACCAAAGCATCAAAAAATAACAAGCAAAACCGAAAACCTGAAAACACCCAAAGAAGGTCTGCGCAGATCTTGTTTGCGGCCTTCGCCATCATCCTGATCCTCTCCATGGTGCTCTCGGCTGTCTCCAATTACTAACTGCGTTCCCTCCGATTCGTCCTTTCTGTGCGGCACTGCTTCGCGTGCCGCGCTTTCTTTCGTAAATTTTCAACAGTTAGTTAATCATGGATAAGACATGCTCGACAAATTAAAAGCCATCGAAGAAAGATTTGAACAATTGGGCGCGGAACTGCTCGCCGTGGGCAGTGACTATCAACGCGCAGGCGAGATCAACAAGGAACGCGTGGACCTTGAGCCCCTCATTGCCAAAGCGCGCGAATACCGCCAGGCGGTGAAAAGCCTTGAAGAAGCCAAGGAGATCATCATCACCGAGAACGATTCGGAATTGGTGTCGTTGGCAAAAGCCGATGTGGATGACCTCACCCCAAAGATCGAAGTCCTTGAAAAAGAGATCAAGGGACTGCTCGTGCCCAAGGACCCGCGTGACGACAAGAACGTCATTGTGGAAATCCGCGCTGGCGCGGGCGGAGATGAAGCCGCCATCTTTGCTTCTGACCTTTTCCGCATGTACACCCGCTACGCAGACGGCAACCGCTGGAAGACCGAGATCATGTCTGAAAGCGCCATCGGTGTGGGCGGATACAAGGAAGTGATCTTTGAAGTGAAAGGCAAGGGCGCGTACTCGAAGTTGAAATATGAATCGGGCGTGCATCGTGTTCAACGTGTGCCCGCCACCGAGTCACAGGGACGCATTCACACCTCCACAGCGACCGTGGCCGTCATGGCGGAAGTGGAAGATGTGGACGTTGACATCCCCGAAACCGACATCGAGATCGAGGTCTATCGCTCATCGGGCGCGGGAGGACAGAACGTGCAAAAGAACTCCACCGCCGTGCGCCTGTATCACAAGCCGACGGGCATGATCGTCACCTGTCAGGATGAACGCTCTCAGTTGCAGAACAAACTGCGCGCCCTGTCCATTTTGCGAGCGAGGCTGTTCGAGATCGAAGAACAGAAACGCCGCGCTGAGTTGGAAGCCGACCGCCGCTCGCAGGTCGGTTCAGGCGACCGCTCGGAAAAGATACGCACCTACAATTACCCGCAGAACCGTGTCACCGATCACCGCATTGGGTTTTCCAGCTACAACCTGCCCGCTGTGATGGATGGTTCCATCGACCAGTTCATTGAAGAACTCTCCACCCGTGACGAGGCAGACCGTCTCGCCGCGACAGGTGTTGACGACGACGAATAATTTTGACTCAATCACAAGGGACACAAAGTACACCAAGGGATTAAAGATCTTCCTTCGTGACCTTTGTGCCCTTTGTATTTAATAAAGTACTCAGGAGATTACGATGAATGATAATCCCGCATTCGGCGCAGGCCTGCAGCCCTTCATGGGCATCCCGTCTTTCATGCGTTTACCCGTTTCGCGCGAACTCCAGGGTGTGGACGTAGCAGTGATGGGCGTGCCCTTCGACAGCGGCACCTCCTATCGGACGGGAACCCGCTTCGGTCCGCGTAAGATCCGAGAAGCATCGCTCATGATCTGGGGACACAACTCCACGCTTAATGTCACACCGCTGAAAAAACTCAAAGTGGTGGACTACGGCGATGTGTCCGTCATCCCCACTTCCATCGAACACACCATGGAAGCCATCACCAAATCTGCCGACGAGATCATCAGCACAGGCACAAAGCTCATCACCCTCGGTGGTGACCATTCCATTGCGCTGCCTCTTCTGCGCTCGCATGTCAAAAAACACGGACCCGTATCCCTCGTTCACATTGACGCGCACATCGATACCTGGGAAGCCGAATTCGAAGGCTCGCCCTACAGCCACGGCACACCCTTCCGCTATGCCCTGCAAGAGGGACTCATCCGCAAGGGCGAGTATGTGCAGATCGGCATCCGCGGCCCGCTCAGCGGTGCGAACGATTATGCAGAAGCAAAGGAACTCGGCGCGCGCACCATCACCATTCACGAAGTAATGGAAAAAGGCGTGAAGGAAATTCTCAAGGAAGTTCACGAGCGCATGACCGGTCCCACCTACGTCACCGTGGATATTGACTCAGCAGACCCGGCCTTTGCCCCAGGCACAGGCACCCCCGAGGTCGGCGGGCTGACCAGTTACCAGCTGCTTCAACTCATCCGCGGGTTGCACGGTCTTGACCTGATCGGCTTCGATCTCGTGGAAGTCTCACCGCCCTTCGATCACGCCGACATCACTGCCATTCTCGCTTCAAATATCGCTTTTGAATATCTATCCCTGCTAGCCATAAAAGAGAAGAAATGAACGCCGGCGAACTGCTCAGGCAATTCAATCAACAACTCCAAAATGACTCGACCGAGTTGGATGCCCAGTTGATCCTCGCGCACGTGCTCGGACATCCGCGCACATGGCTGCTCGCCCATCTGGATGCGCATCTCACCCCGCCGCAAATTGATTCAGCTCAACAGGCATTTACCGCATTCCAAGCCGGAACTCCCCTGCCCTACATCCTCGGTCACTGGGAATTTTTCGGGCTGGACTTTGACATCAACCGGAGCGTGCTCATCCCGCGCCCCGAGACAGAGCTGCTGGTAGAAAAAGCGATCGCATGGCTGACAAGTCACCCCGAAGCCAGAACCATCGTGGATATCGGCACCGGCTCGGGTGCCATCGCGGTCACCATCGCCATGCACATCCCCAATGCCCGCATCCTCGCAACAGATATTTCTCCCGCCGCGCTTCAGGTCGCCAAGCACAACGCTGAAAAATTTCATGTCCACCATCAGATCGAATTCGTGGAATGTGACCTGCTGCCGGCATCTGCAGGCGAAAGATCCCCTTTCGATCTGATGTGCTCCAACCCGCCCTACATCCCGACCGACACCCTGCAACAACTACCCATCTTTGGGCACGAGCCAACACTCGCTCTCGATGGCGGCAGTGACGGGTTGGATATCTACCGCAGGTTGTTTGCCATCGCTTCAGACTGGCTCTCTCCAAAAGGACTGATGCTGCTCGAGATCGAATCCACTCTGGGTCTGAAGGCGCTCAACCTCGCCTGTGATTCCTTTTTGGAAGCCTCCATCCATTTGCATCAAGACCTGACCGGCCGCGACCGACTGCTTGAGGTCATCCTCCCATGAAAACCGAGATCGTGCCCGCTTCTGAAATTCGATCCGCGTTAACCATATTGCGTTCAGGCGGGTTGGTTGCCTTCCCGACCGATACGGTGTACGGGGTCGGCTCGCTGGCCTTCGACCAGCAAGCCATCGAATCCATATATCTGGCAAAGTCACGCCCGGTTGAAAAAGCAATTCCCGTTTTGATCGGAGACCTGCCTGACCTCGAAAAAGTTTCCGATAACATCCCAAACATGGCTCTCCGTTTTGCCGCCCGCTTCTGGCCGGGACCTCTCACCTGCGTGATCCCCAAAAATCAGATTCTCCCCGCAGCCATTTCTGCCACACCCACCGTCGCCGTGCGCATCCCAGACCACGTCGATGCCCGCGCATTGCTCCGCGCAGCGGGCCCCTTGGCAGTCACCTCTGCGAATATTTCGGGGCGGGCAAGCCCTGTAACCGCCCAGGAAGTGTACGAACAGCTCAACGGACGCATTCCACTGATCCTGGACGGCGGAGTCACTCCGGGCGGAGTCCCATCCACGCTGGTGGACTGCACCGCCGAAAGTCCCGTCATCTTGCGTGAGGGACCAGTATCCATGCAAGACCTGCTGGCTGCGCTCAACCCGTAGAAAATACTCTCATCCAATATTTAAGTATCACTCAGGTATATCTTATCTCGAAGAATATAATAGGAATTACATTCTCCCTTTCACAAACCCCGCTGCGACTTGGGCAAGTCAAAGCGGGGTTTGTGTTTAAAAGATCGGTTGAAAATTTTCTTATTGAATTCTTATTCAAAGTTCAGGTTATATTTAGCTCGCTCAATATAATTGGAATTACATTCTCCTAATGCAAAGCGCCGAGTGACTTGGGCAAGTCACTCGGCGCTTTGCATTAATCACAACCCGGTCAGGATAAAGGCCAGGTCGGGAGAACGTCCATATCCAGCTGCGAAGTGTGCCCAAGAGCGTAGCGGTGATATCCTGCAGATGCGATCATGGCAGCATTATCGGTACACAAAGACAACGGGGGAATATGAACGGGAAACTCGGTCTGGCTTCTAAAGGTCTGGCGCAAGGCTCGATTGGCAGAAACACCGCCAGCGACCAGGATCTCCTTCGCACCAAATTCCTGCGCGGCGTTGATGGTCTTCTTGAAAAGCACATCCACCACAGCTTTTTGGAAGGATGCCGCCAGGTCGGGAATTGGCAGTGTACTGCTTTTCTTTTGCAGTTCACGCACTTCGTACAGCACGGCGGTCTTCAAACCGCTAAATGAAAAATCCCATGAGCCCTCAAGCCAGGCGCGCGGAAATTTAAATCGATTCGGGTCGCCTTCTTCGGCAGATTTTTGAATGGCGGGTCCGCCGGGGTAGCCAAGCTCCAACAGGCGGGCGACTTTGTCGAAAGCCTCCCCAGCCGCATCGTCGAGGGTTGAACCGAGCCGTTGATAGGTCAAATGATCGGTCATGAGATTCAGCTCGGTATGTCCGCCGGATACGAGGAGAGACATCAAAGGGAATTGAGGCGCGGGCGGAATCGCATCCCCGGCATCGTGCACCCAGGCCGAGTAGAGATGCCCCTCCAGATGATTTACGCCCACCAACGGCAGTCCCGTGCCCAGCGCGAGTCCTTTGGCCATGTTCATGCCAACCACCAGCGACCCGGCGAGTCCGGGTCCCTGCGTAACGGCGAGCGCGTCAATATCCTTAAGCGTCAGGTGAGCCTGCGCAAGCGCCTGCTCCACCACCGGCATTATGCTTAAGACATGCTGGCGCGATGCCACCTCGGGATACACGCCGCCATAACGAGCGTGGATCTCCATCTGCGAGGCGACCACCGAGGAAAGAAGCGCGCGCCCGTCTTCAATTATGGCGCAGGCGGTTTCGTCACAGGAAGTTTCAACAGCAAGTATTCGGGCAGGTTTTAATTTGTTCATATTAGAGATACCGTAAAAATGTTTCCGGGTTTGCGAGGAAGTCCCTCGTCAGTTTGACATGCTCAAGGTCTGCATATTGTACTTGTTTTATGGTGCCATTTTCAAAACTAAAAATAACCGCGTCAGGAAAAGCCAGGATGATCGGGGAGTGAGTGGCAATGATGAATTGAGAATTTTCCGCGACCATCTGTTTGACCGCAGAAATAAAAGCCAGTTGACGGTTGGGCGAAAGCGCAGCTTCAGGCTCATCGAGCAGGTACAAGCCTTCAGGCACAAAACGAGACTGAAACAACTTCATGAAACTTTCGCCGTGTGAGCGCTGGTCTATCCCGTCGCCATAGCGGCTTTGCATGGCATGCAGTTCGTTTCGGTATGGCGACTTGGCAAGTTCCACCGCGAGTCTTGAACGCCCGCCATATTCCGCATCGACCGCATCCAGGTCTTCACGTAGTTCATCCTGCTTTTGCCGCATCGATCGGGCGTATCCAAAAAAATCTTCGGCACGCAGAAAAAATCCTTTACGGGTGCGCTTTGTCCATGACAGGCGGAAATATTGGGCAAGCCTTCGCACAGCAGCCAGCGAGGCATCGGTCTTGACGCTCTCGCTCCCCACCGTAATGGATTCGATGGCACACGCCAATGTCTCAAGGATCGTGGATTTGCCCGAGCCATTCTCTCCCACAAAGAAAGTGACCGGCGATTTGAAGTCCATCCCTTTGAGCGATCGAACGATCTCCAACGTGAACGGAAAAAGGCGGGTATCCTGCCCGCCAAATTCCCGAACCGTTAAAGACTTCAGATGGATCAGATCCGCGCTCCGCTATTTCTTCTTCCACTTCTTCATTGGCAGGACAAAGTCATACGGATATGCAGCAAGGACTTCCATGCGGCCATCGGGGCGCACCCAAAGCGTATCTTCGATGCGGAAGCCCATGCCTTTTTCAGGGTAGTACAGCCCCGGCTCGGAGGTGAACACCACGCCGGGCACAAGTCTGTGCTCGTCCCCGACCGTGTTCCCGCTGAACGGACGCTCGTGAATATTCAGTCCAACGCCATGCCCCAAACTATGGACATATCCTTCCACAGGCGCTTTGGTGTTCATGGGGGTTTTATGTCCCTTGTCTTCAAAGTATTGGCAGGTCATTTGCTGGTAATTTCGGAACGGGGCGTTCAGGTCAAAATTATCGCTCAGGTTATCAAAGATCTCTTTTACCTGATCGAATAGTTCCTGCGCTTCAGGGGTGGCATAACCAAGGCTCCAGGTGCGGGTGAAATCATAATAATAGCCGCCGCCTGCCTCAGCCGGGTAGATATCGAACACGATCGTCTGACCAAGCCGCATCAGGTCGGTGGGATTCCCCGCCGAGTGAGGCACACCCGCATCTCGACCGATGGCAAAGATAAATCCCGAGGGAAGCTCCGCGCCGTGCTCCGCCACCCACAAACGGATCTTTGAATGCACATCGCCAACGGTCAGGGCGGATCCATCTTCTTTCAATAGGACTTCGTCCTCGCGCACTTCGCACGAGGTGAGATAATCGCGCACCCGGCCGACCACATCGGTAGTGACCTTGCCCATCTGACGCACGCGCTCCACTTCCGCTTCGTCCTTCTTTTCCATGGCATACATAAAAATGGAATCTTCCCGCGGCTCGCCGACAAACTCAACTTCGGGCATCAATTTTTGCAGGTGGGCAAGCAAGCCAAAGATCGCGCTGATGTCATAGGTTCCATACACTCCCACCCGCCCGGCGGAAATGCCCAGGTCTTTGAACATCAACTCGCAGCGCATGGCCGCGGCAAGCACGGAGTTACGCCCGGCTTTTTGCATCAACTCCTGCATGTCATACTTGCTGTATGGGATCAATCGCAAACCGCTCTTTGCGGCTTCATCGCGTTCCATGTCGCCGAAAAAGAGAGCGGCTTCTTCGCCGCGCTTCTTGATCAGGGTCGCGTGGCTCACATGCCCTCCGCCGGTCATATACCGCATCGGAGGATTATGCTCGGCGTTGCCAAAGATAATAAAGGCATCGAGGTTCTTTGTTTGCATGAGTGCATCGAGTTCTGATTTCATAAATTCTCCAGGTCATTTAGTTTTATAAATTCAAAAGCGATCTCATCGTTTTCGAATTCCAAACGGACGATCTTTTCCTTGTGCAAATAACGGGCAGAGACCCCGATCAATTCATCGCCATTCGAATACAGCCCAAAGATCGTGAGCGGACGTTTCATGAGTCCGCGCCCATAAAAAGGAGCAGCCAGTAATTTGACGATAAATTCAACAACAGTCCCGCCGATCGCACCTACGATCAACCCCACAAAACCTCCGAACACAACAGGAAAACCCAGCGTCTGCGGTGTATTACCCTCTGGTGAAAATATTGCAGCCGGGATGAAGGCTGCAATACCGATCAACACGCCGACGATCAGGAACGGAACAAGAGTTACCTTTGCAATGCTGCGCTCCCGGTTGGCGCAGTCTTTACACATCGGCACGCTCATTTTCATCGTCACTGACCGGCTGCGTTTCTGAACGCCCATATCCAAGCTCAACCCCAGGTCCTCATCTTTTGGTTTTCCGCAGTGTACGCAACGCGCAGGGAATTTCAATAGAGGCGGTTTCTTTCGGTCTGGAACAACAACATCAACCTGCTTCACATCGCCCCCATCGCATTCTTTAACCCAACCAAAAGCGCCCCCTCCTCTTCTGGAAGAACTGTTCGCGGATCAAGCAAAACCCGGTCATTGGAAGTACGCGCCACGATCGGTGGATTCTGCTGACGGAGTTTTTTCAAAAATTTATCCGGTGATTCCACTCTGAGCGACAAGAGATAAGTTGGGAAGGATTCGCCGGGCAGGCTGCCGCCTCCCACCGTGGATTGACCCTCCACGACCTCGCCTGATCCCAACTCACGTATCCACGCATCCACCCGACCTTTGATCTGCTTCTGCGTCAGAGACATCATCCGCAGCACCGGGATCTCCCGCTCCGCTTCGTCTTTGAGGTAATGCAACAGCGTGGCAGAGACTCCTGCCAGGCAGGCCTTGTCTGCGCGAACCGCGCGCGCCAGCGGATGCTTTTTGATCTTGTCGATCAGATCCTTCCGCCCAATGATGATCCCAGCCTGCGGACCGCCCAGCAATTTATCGCCCGAAAAACAGACCACGTCCACCCCAGCCGCGAGAGATTCCTGCACGGTTGGCTCATGGGTAAGCCCATATTTCGCCGTGTCGTAGAGCGCGCCTGAACCCAGATCATCGATCACAAAAACGCCTGCGCTGTGAGCGAGGTCAACGATCTCTTTGAGCTCGGGCTCTTCAGTAAAACCAACGATCTTAAAATTGGAAGGATGCGCCCGCATCACGATCGCGCTGCCATCCTGCAATGCTTCTTCATAATCACGCAGATGTGTTTTATTGGTGGTGCCCACTTCAACCAGTTTCGCGCCCGACTGTTTCATCACATCTGGAATGCGGAAGCCGCCGCCGATCTCCACCAATTGCGAGCGCGAGATGATGACCCGTTTTTTATTCGCAAGCGCAGACAGAACCAACAGCACAGCAGATGCGTTGTTGTTCACCACGACCGCCGCCTCAGCACCGGTCAATTTTTGCAGCACAGATTCAGCATGGATCAGGCGCGAACCGCGAGCGCCTTTTTCGAGATCGTACTCCAGATTCGAATATCCGCGTGAGACTTTGTCCATGGCGCGGATGGTCGCGTCGCTCATGGGTGCTCGACCAAGGTTGGTATGCAAGATCACGCCGGTCGCGTTGATGACCGAACGCAGGGTCGGGCTCACCCAGGAGGAGATCAAAACCTCCGTCTGGGAGAGGATCAGGTCATGCAGAGGCAGAACCGTGATCTGCCCCGAGGTGTAGCGCGCACGGATTCGATCGAGCGTCTCGCGAATCGCACTCAAGGTCAACGGTCGTCCAAAGCGCGCGATCAACTCCGCGGCGACTGCGGTCTGCAATAATTCTTCAACTGAAGGAAGGTTACGAAGGGATGTCATCCTGGATCACTGGAGGTTGTCGATTGGCTTTTTCGCGCACACGCGTGAAATACTCGGTGGCGATCAACCCGCCTGCCAACCCAAGGATCACATACAGGGTCACAAGGCGTCCACGTTGAAGCCAGATAAGGGTGGCAAAGTAAATTCCCACCCAGGTAGCCTGCCGCACAATGACCTGTGACCCGGCAGGCGGCTCGGTCGGAAAACGGCGATTCAAGAAATATACAACAGGCAGGGCTGTGCCGGTGATCGCCATAATGCCAAACACATAAAAGCCCCAGCGTGCCCAGACAAATGGCAGGGAAAAATAAACCAAACCAACCACCCCACCCCAGCCAACAATGGACAGCGCAAGAGCGGAAGGCAGATAGCTTCGAAATGAGTTTTGTTGGGATTCCATCGAGCGAATTATAACCGCAGAATAAACCCGCTCCTGGTTTCGAGAGGCCTCTGAAATCAACCCATGTTCAGTCTGCTAAAAGATCGGATGCCAGATCAACGAAAGGGTGATGGCAAGCACAGCCAACAATGCCCCGATCACAACGAAGAGCACGCTGATCTCGGTGGTTTCCACAACAGTGATCAATTGTGTCGGCAGGTTGCGAAAAACTTCCTGCAATTCATCCGCGCTCGCAGCTAGATGATATGAACCGCCGGTCATGTCTGCCACCTGCTTGAGTGTTTCCTCATCGATCTCTCTGCGGAATCCGCCTCCCCCACCACCGCCCCCGCCGCCGTTCGCACCGAATCGATCGCCCGATTCAAATTGGAATCCGCAATTGGGAGGAGTGTTATTGTGGTCGGTGCCAAAGCCAATGGTGTACACCCTCACCCCGCGGTCCGCGGAAATCTGCGCCGCAGCCAGCGGATGCACGCCGGTGGTGGTGACACCATCTGTCAGGAGAACGATGATCGCCGGAGCGTACTCCCCGGCAGGCAAGGGCGCTGTTTCAATGCCGGAATACGGGCTGGTAATGCTGTCGTCAATCTCTGAGATCGCATCGATCGATTTGAGTATCCCTTCGCCGATGGCGGTCCTGCGCGCTGTGGAAAGATTTCGGATGGCCGCCTCCAACAGCTCGCGGTCGGTGGTTGGCGGCTGTGCGAGCACCGCAAAGCCGGCAAATGCCACCACTCCGATCTGCGCCTTGCCATCCTGCTCGTCGATGAATTGCAAAGCAGCATCCTTGGCAGCCTCCAGCCGGCTGGGAAGGATATCAGTGGAGCACATGCTCCGCGAAACATCGATCGCCAAAATGATGGTGGCATTGGCAGCCGGCACGGTCACAGTGGAGACCGGGCGGCTGGACGCCATGATGAGACTGGAAAGCGCGAGCAGGAACAAGGCAAAAGGAACATGCCTGCGCCAGCTCGGTCGTTTGGGCATTGCATCTCGCACCAAAGACAGGCTGGAATAACGCACCACAAGCGGCTTGCGGCGGCGCAAGATCAAGATGTAGGCAAGGATCAAGATCGGGATCAAAGCCAGAAAATAAAGGAATCCGGGCCAGAGCAATTCCATCGCAAACTCTCCTTCACCGATAAACTTTAGGGCAGTCGGCCGAACCAAAGCAGCGACATCATGCCGCCGACCAAAAGCAAAAGGATGCCCAGCCCCGCAAAGACTGCGGTGACCTCGGTCTTTTCCCTGCTGACCCTAAAGTTGGGCTCAATGCTTTCGTAGATCGCCTGCAGGTCTTCTTCGTTCTCGGCGTTGAAGTACAGTCCCTCCGTCATGCCGGAGATCTCCTGCAAAGCCGCTTCATCCACTTTGGTATGGACGGTGAATCCATTCACGTTCAAGATCGTGCCTTCTGTGCTGCCAAGGGCAATGGTGTGAATGGGAATATCGCGTTCTGCGGCAAATTGCGCCGCGGCGAAAGGGTCCGGGTCCATGTTGTTCTCGCCATCGGTCAGCAGAACGATGACCGCGGAATTTTCCGCGCTGACAGGAGCAGGGACCGGCTGTCCCTCCACCGGAGTCTCGGCATCGATGCCAACGATCGGGTCCTGACCGGTGACATTGGCGATCGTATTCAACGAAACGACAATGCCATTCGCGAGCGATGTCCCCCGCTGCGGCTGAAGCCTGTCAATGGCAGAAACGATCGAAGCCTGATCGTTCGTTGGCAGCTGCACCGAAAAACCGCTGTCGCTAAATGCAACCACGCCCACCCGAACCGTTGTCGGCTGGCGCGCCACAAAATCCTTTGCCACGATCTTCGCCGCTTCCATGCGGGTGGGCTCAAAATCATCAGCCGACATGCTGCCCGAAACATCAAAAGCCAGAATGACAATTCCTTCCACTTTCGGAAGCCCGATCAGCATTTGCGGACGCCCCAACGCGACGAACAGAACGATCAGCCCGGCGAGGAAGAACATGGCCGGCACATGACGGCGCGATTCGGATGAGCCTCCGCTGGCCTGCTGCACCAATCCCAGGCTGCCATAACGCACCGCGAACTGCGCCCGCCGTTTTTGCATGCGGAGGTACAACCACACCAAAAGTGGAACAGCAACCAGTGACCAAAGCAGGGCGGGCCAGATGAATGACATGATTCTCTCTTGTTATTTTTTATGCTTGCGCCGCGCAGCCGCAAATCGCACGATCGCCCGGATCAGGTCTTCTTCGGTCGAAAGCGGAAGTACATCCACGCCGGCGCGCTTGAAAGATTCAGCCAGCGCCGCCTCGCGTTTTTGCGCCGCCTCTTGAAAACGCTGGCGGAACTTTTTATCGTGAGTATCCACATACAACTGTTCGCCGGTCTCGGCATCTTCCATGATGATCGCGCCCACATCGGGCAGTTCCATTTCACGCGGATCCCATAAACGGATGGCAACCACTTCGTGCCGGCTGCCCAACAAACTCAGCGACTTCTCCCAACCTGGCGCGCTGATAAAGTCTGAGATGATAAAGACAAGCGAACGCTTTTTGATGGCGTTCAAACCTGCGCTGATGAGCGATGCGAGATCGGTGATGGATGAACTCGGAAGCTGCGGCTGCTTCAACAGGTCATTGATCAAACGCAGGACTTGATTCCGCCCGCCTCGGGCCGGGACCGTGTGCTGCATCTTGCTGCCAAACATCATCGCCCCGACGCGATTCCCGTGGCGTGTGAGCAGCCGCGCAAGCGTGGCTACAAAATCGATCAGCACCGACCGCTTCTGATGCTCGAGCCTGCCAAAATCCACAGAGGGACTCAGATCCAGCAGAAACCAGGCGATGACCTCCCTGTCCTCCACATACTTGCGGACGTAGGGCGTGTTCATGCGCGCGCTCACGTTCCAATCAATATAGCGGATGTCGTCCTCGGGCTGGTACTCGCGCAGGTCTGCAAAGTCCACGCCGGAGCCGTAGAACAGGCTGCGATAATCGCCCTGAAGATAGCCATCCAATTTTCGGATGACCTGCCAATCAAGCCGATGCAGGATTCGTTCAGGCGTTGGCGCGGATATGGACGTGTTCATTCAATGGCACCACGGGCACGGGAATGCGGTCAAGGATCTTCGTGATCAAGTCGTCGCTGCTGACGTTATCTGACAGCGCTTCGTACGAAAGCACAAGGCGGTGACGGATCACATCCAGGGTCATATCGAGCACATCCTGCGGCAGGACATAATTCCGCCCGCGGACAAAAGCCAGCGCGCGAGCCGTGAGAATCAAGTTGATCGACGCGCGCGGACTGGCGCCGAACATGATGTATCGTGCAAGATCACCCTCCCCCACATCCTTGGGCTTGCGGGTGGCAGAAACGATCTTCACCGCGTACTCCATCAGCGATGGGTCTACATAGACCTGATCGACCTGTTTTTGAAGTTCCACAAGTTGATCGGTGGTCAGCACTTTCTGAGCAGCAGACAGCGCGCCGGTCATCCGCTCTACGATGACAAATTCCTCGGTTGCGGTTGGGTAACCCACCAGCACCTTAAGCATGAAGCGGTCCACCTGCGCTTCGGGCAGGGCATACGTCCCCTCGGTTTCGATCGGGTTTTGGGTGGCCAAAACCAGGAACGGATTCGGCACCTTGTGAGTTTCGCGCCCAATGGTGACCTGTTTCTCCTGCATCACTTCCAGCAGGGCGCTTTGCACTTTGGCGGGCGCGCGATTTATCTCATCGGCTAATAACAGGTTGGTGAAAACAGGTCCAAGCGAAGTATTGAACTCGCCCGACTTCTGGTTGTAAATGCGGGTACCGACCAGGTCAGCGGGGACAAGGTCTGGCGTGAACTGGATGCGCTTGAACTCTCCACCGATCGCATCTGCCACGGTCTTGATCGCCATGGTCTTCGCAAGCCCGGGAACGCCTTCCACCAGAATATGTCCGCGCGCAAGCAGGGCAACGATCAAGCTTTCCAATAAATGGTCCTGCCCAACGATGACCTTCTTCACTTCATATAAAAGTTTTTCCATGGGCAATTTGTTCGACTGATGATTTGAATCCATTTGCCGTCTCCTATAAGGTATGCGATCAATATGGCGGGGAACCCATCCCGCTGACTGCCGTCATGATCGGAACTGCAAAACCAATACCGACAAAGAAATTCTCTTCGGTCGGGTTTACGATGCCCGTCACAATGCCGATCACGTATCCATCGCGGTTCAGCAGCGGTCCGCCCGAATTACCGGGATTGATGGCCGCATCCACCTGGATCATTCCATGAATGGCCGTTTTGCTGTTGGGCATTTTGAAAACACGGTCAAAACCTGAGATCACCCCCGCACTCATCGAGCTATACAAACCAAACGGATTCCCCACCACAAATGCTTCGTCGCCGACCCGCATGGAATTGGGATTCCCAAGCACAGCCGGCGCAAGCACGAGAGGCGTATCCAAAGCCTGGATCACCGCGATATCATTTTCCGGCTGCTCCACCACGATCTGCGCGGCGGATTCAAACCCGTCTGCAAATGTGACCTTGATGTTGGTGGCGCCTTTAACTACATGCAGGCTGGTGAGAATATTGCCAAAAGAATCAACCACCACACCGCTCCCCAGCCCGTGATCGGTCTTGGCGTTTTGATGCTCCTCCTCCACTTCGATCAACACCAGTGAAGGCTGGATGATCTGGTACACATTCGCCGAGAAAGCGGCAGGCGGTGTGGCAGATGCCATCGCGCTTGCAACGGAGTTATTCACATCATCGATGGAAAGTTGATTGGGTTGAATAAAAACAAGGTTGTAAATGATGAAAGCCAGAACTGCCGCCAGCACGCCAGAGCCGAATGGAAGCCCATGACGAAGGCGCGCAAGCGCCCTGCCAAATATCCCCCGCAATTTTTCAGATCGAGAAACCGATGGTTCGTTCATGCGCTTTTACCAATAAAATGAGCTGCAAGATGATGCACGACTAGACCGGGCAATGATCGATGTACTTGAATTTACTTAACGATAAATATAAGACCGCTTTATTAGATAAAGATGAGCAAAATTATCCAATTCTTACTTTGAAGGTCACTTCAGCCAGCCTCATGAATCAAAACAGGCAGGTGAAATACCTGCCTGTTCGTTGATTGTTCTCTTTTACTGATTCTTTGCCTGCTCCACCACTTCGACCACCTCGGGCAGGTCAATGCCCAGCTCATGTAGTTTTTCCACAGTGGGGATACTGTTCGCATCCCAGCCGCGACGCGTATAGACCGCATCCATCAACTGTTCATATTGCCCCTCACGATACCGCCGCAAGAGTTTCATCTTCTCTTCCGTGGGCAGTCCCTGCGGATCGATCTCCACCAGGCGTTGAAGCTGCTCATCGTACCGATCCTTGCGCGATTCGTATTCCGCCGCAGTCACAGGTCCCATGGCGCGGTAAGGCGGATAATCGTGCTTGCGCCCGACACGCCCCATGCGCATGGCAAATACTTTTTGGAAGTTGTACACGCGCTCAGATTGATGGAGCAATGTTTCAGTGGTTGTTGGAACGCCGGTCACGCCCTGATGGATCCATGTGTAGTTTTCAACATGCTCTTCCACCTTGGCAGGCTCTTTGGTCTGCTTGTTGTTCTCGGGAGAAATATCATTCCACGGGAGTTTGCACAACCCATGCAAGCTGAACCATGTGCGCCACATGGGGAAATAATGTAACGCTTCAGCCTTGTCTTTGAAGGTCGGCAGCAGATTCTGCACCTGATCCATGAAGATCAACCACGCTTCATCATGCTGCGGTCCCTTGGTGGCCATGCCATACCCGCCCTGCTGGGCAATGGATTCCTTGGTCAGGTATTCTGAGATCTCCATGCCTTTGATCTCCATGCCAATGTCATGCATGAAGGCCGGGTCGCCGCCAAATTCGCGCGCAAAATATTCCTTCATGTAGCGCACACCCTGTCCAACGATCAGACCAAAGCCTTCGCCGCGTGCCATTTGATGCAACAATTCAAGCGCAGCCGCGCCGTTGCCGAATTTTAATTCCAGCCCGCCTGTGTGTTCCTTGGTGAGGATGCCTTCTTCGTAACATTCCATCGCAAAGGCAACACAGTTGGCAAATGAAATACTATCCACGCCATAGGTATCCACGTAGAAGTTGAGTTCCAAAACTTTTTGCGGGTCAAAGTTACCGATGTTCGAGCCCAGCCCGGCGGCGTTCTCGTATTCAGGTCCATCCACCAGAACGCATTGACCGGCGTACGGTCCGGTTTGGATCGGGAAGTGATCCACGCCATGCGAGCAGGACATGGTGCATCCCAGCCAGCAGCCGTCGGGTAAGCCTTGTGTGAAGGCTTCCTTCCAAACTTTCGAGTCGATCTTGTGGGTATCGGGGTGTGATCCGTAGCGGAAGTTATGGGTCGGCAGCAGATCAAAATGATCCATCACTTCCACGATGTTCGCCGTGCCGATCTTGCGCATTTGATTCTGCTTGTCATCGAGATCGGCGATCTCCTTGTTGATGCGCTGCCCCGCCTTGCGGATGAGCGGCATATCCGCCACACCGTTCTTGTCGCCGCCCATATCGGTATAGCGCACCACAATAGCTTTGATCTTCTTATCGCGGAACACGCGCCCGGGTCCGCCGCGCCCGGCTTGCTTAAGACGGGTTTCCTTGCGGCGCACATCGTACCAGGTGGAGTTGATCATGGCGATGCGGACGTGCTCCGCTGCCTGCCCCGCAGACAACACGGAAATGCCGCGCCGTCCTTTTTCATCGCCTCCGTATCGCGCTGTGAGCTGATTGCTCACCTCGTGCGAATCCATCACCTTGAGCGGATTCGTCTCAATCGTCACCCGACCGGTATCTCCATCGATAAAGATGATCACATCCTCAGACGCTTTGCCCTGGATCTCAAGCGCATCGAAGCCGGAGAATTTTAGGAAGGGCGCAAAATATCCGCCCACGTTGCTATCGATGACATTGCCGGTCAACGGGCTCAATGTGACGACCGTGGATTTTCCGCTGCCGGGGTAGGCGGTGATCCCGCAGATGGGACCATTTGCAATGACCAGCTCGTTTTGGGGATCATCCCATTTCGTTTCAGGGGTGACCGCATCCCAAAGCAGTTTGAGCGCAAATCCACGCCCGCCCGTGAACAGGTCTTTCATCTGCCGGGTTACAGGCTTTTCTGCAATGGCATTCCTGGAAAGGTCAATGAATAAAGTTCGGTTGGCATAACCGCGCTCAATGGGGCGCTTTTCATAGGTGTACTCCCCCAACAGAGTAGTTTCAGTATATTCGGCAGATACAGACATGTCAGTTCTCCTGGATTAAATCAGTTGGCATTCGCCGCTTTCATTATCATGGAAAGACCGCCGAATGCCAACTGATTATCCTCCCCTTCCGGGAGTGTCAAGAGACTGACAATATTATTACGCGCCTACGCTTCTTCGTTCACCAGCGTGATAAAAGTTTCCATCAACGCCGGGTCAAAGTGGATTCCCTGCTGCGACTTAATGTATTCCAGAGCATCGGGCTTTTTCATAGCCTCGCGATACGGGCGGTCGGAGCACAGCGCGTCCCACACATCCACGAGCGCGAAGATACGGGCGGCAATGGGGATCTCGGTCCCTTTCAGCCCGCGCGGGTAACCGGACCCATCCCATTTCTCGTGGTGGGAATAGGGGATATGCAGAGCGGGTAAAAGGAATTCGATCGGCGAAAGCCACTGCAAAGCGTAGACGGGGTGCCGCTTCATGATCTGCCACTCTTCGGGGGTCAACGCGCCATGCTTATGCAGAATGGCATCAGGGATGCCCAGTTTGCCCACATCGTGCAGCAGTGCGCCGCGGCGGATGTGTTCAATATCCGATTCAGAGAACCCGATCGCACGGGCAAATTTGACCGTCATCTCGGTCACCCGCTGGGTATGACCCTCGGTCTCTTTATCGCGCAGGTCGAGCGCCTGCGACCAGCCTTCAATGGTCTTGTCATAGGCGATCAACAACTTGGCATTCAATGCCTGCAATTCAGCCTGCTGATCTGCGATGCGGCGGTAGCGGTTGAGCCGCAGAATGGTCTGCAGGCGGGCGAACAACTCCACCTTGTTGTACGGCTTGGTAATGAAGTCGTCTGCGCCGGCACGCAGCCCCTGGATCCGGGACTCATGATCGTCCAGCGAAGTGATGAGGATCACGGGGGCTTCCGCAGTGTCTGGCATGGAGCGTATCCGGCGGCAGACTTCGAACCCATCCATGACCGGCATCATCACATCCAGAAGGATCACATCCGGATGCACCGTCACCGCCATGGAAATACCTTCCATGCCGTCACGCGCAAAGTACAGGTCAAAACTTTCCCTCGATAGCAATCCCTCCAGCGCGCTGCTGGCAATACTGTCATCTTCGATGATCAGGATCTTAGGGTTGGCAGATTGCATGTTCACCTCCAAACAAAAAACTTTTCAAAAACCGAACGATCACGGTGAGACCAAGCCATTGTGAATGGCAAATTTCACCAGATCGGCATGAGAGTTGATCCGAAGTTTCTTCATCAGATTCAGGCGGTGTGATTCGACCGTACGCACACTGAGAGTTAATTTCTCTGCGATGCTGGCATTGGTCTTGCCTTCAGCAATATATTGTAATATCTCACGCTCACGAGGCGAGAGCAAGTCGATGGGATTCTCCTTCTTTGTGTCGGCGTTCAACAACATTTCAAAAACTTCCTCGGCGATGTCTGCACTCAGATACCGCCTTCCCTCACGCACGCTTTCGATGGCTTTGATGATCTCTTCAAAATCGGAGTCTTTCAACACATAAGCCAGCGCACCGCTTTGCAAGGCGCGCACGGCATACGTGGCATTGGCATGCATGGTGAGAAAGATGATCTTGGTCTTGTACCCGCGTTGATGCGCGACCCTCGCCGCTTCGATCCCGTTCATGTTGGGCATCATCACGTCGAGAAAGGCAACATCAGGCTCAAGGGTTTCGATCATCTTCAGAGCTTCCTCTCCGTCGCTGGCTTCGCCGATCACATCGTAGCCCGACTGCATCTCCAACAGAGAGCGAACTCCCTGCCTTACCAGTTTGTGATCATCTGCAAGAATAATTGTGATGCGTTCCATGGATCACCTCCTTATTTCACTTCAAAATCGACCAGGATGAGCGTTCCCTCGTCGGGAGCGGATTGGATCTTGAAATTTCCACCAGCCAGACCCACCCGTTCAGACATGCCCGACAACCCTGTCGATACGCCCATATCCATCTCTTCCAACTTGAATCCTTTTCCGGTATCTTCGATCTCAAGCCATAGATGAGTTGGGTTAAGGATCAACGAAATGCGCACCTCGCTCGCTCCGGAGTGACGGGCGGCGTTGGTGAGCGCCTCCTGCGTTACGCGGAAGATGGTGGTCTCAACGATCCGATCGAAACGGCGGTCATTCAACGGGTTGATATTGTGGCGGACGAGAACATTGGTCTGCTTTGAGAAGCGTTTGAAGAGACCGTCCAGAGCGGCGAACAAACCGAGGTCGTCCAAAGCGGTGGGACGAAGGTTCAATGACATCTCACGCAGGCGTTGCAGCAGTTCATTTGAAACATTCATCGCCTCCCCAAGCTGCTGAGCCGCATCCTGCTGGGGGCGTTCGAGGATCAACTTCAAGCCGGTCACGAGCTGACCGATCTCATCATGCAGTTCAACCGCCACGAACCGGCGTTCATTCTCCTGAGCTTCAAGGATCTGGCGTGATAGCAGGCTCAATTGCAGGTTCTTGGCAGAAAGCTCCACAAGCGCCTTGCTGAGTTTTTCGCGCTCTTCGACCAGATGGCGATAACGATTGACCCGCTTTAGCGTGTGCAGGCGGATCTCCAATTCGAGGCTGTCAAAAGGCTTGGAAAGAAAATCATCCGCGCCGGCGGCCAGCCCATCGAGTTTGGCTTCGCGATCATCCAGAGCGGTGATCAAAATGATCGGGACCTCAGCGATCTGCGGGTCAGAGCGGATGCGTTTGCAAACTTCGTAACCGTTCATATTCGGCATCATCACATCGAGCAGAATGACATCTGGATTAACCTGCTTGATCAACTCAAGTCCCTTGATCCCATCCTCTGCCATCTCAATATGATAATTAGAGCGGTCCAGGAGAGCAGCCAGACTCATTCGGGCAATGGGCTCATCGTCCACGATTAGGATGGTGTAGGCTTTTTCGTTCATTTTTTTCCTCCAAGTATTTTCTGGATCAAGACGGCAAGTTCCCTTAATTTGACCGGCTTGCTGATGTAATCGTTCGCGCCCGCGCTCAAACAGTTCTCTCGATCACCCGGCATGGCCAGGGCAGTAATGGCAATGACGGGAATATTGGCGATCTGCGCATCGGGCAGGGCACGCAGACGGCGCGTGGCTTCCAACCCATCGATGAGCGGCATTTGCACATCCATGAGGATGAAATCCGGCCGGATCACACCCACCCGTGCAAGAAAATCTTCAGCGCTGTTAGCGGTGGCAACCCTCAACCTTTGCGAGGTCAGGAAATCCGCCAGCATCTCAATGTTCATCTTGTTGTCATCCACGATCATGGCGGTGGCAATGGTCTCGCCCAACATGGCTGTCACCAAAGGCTGGAATTGAACATCGTCGGTGTTCCTTTTGATCCTCCCTGCAGGCAGGCGGGGAAGCGTAACGGTGAAGCGGCTGCCTTTCCCGTACTCGCTTTCCACCTGGATGCTTCCGTTGTGCATGGTGACCAGTCTCTTCACCAAGGCCAGCCCCAACCCGGAGCCATTGTGCAGGCGGGCCAGGCTGCTATCCAACTGCACGAACGGCTGGAAGATACGGTGCATGTCCTCGGCTTGAATGCCGATGCCTTCGTCCCAGACCGTGATCTCAACCGTTTGATCTTCTTTACCGGCTTTCACATCCAACCCGAGTGCGCCGCCTTCATGCGTGAACTTGATGGCGTTGCTGAGCAGATTGACGATGACCTGCTTCAAACGGCGTGAATCTCCGCGCACTACAACATCTTCGCTTCCAAGCTCAGTGGTGAACCTGATGCCCTGCTGTTTTTTGCCCGCCATGCCCTTGGTCAGGTACATGCTTCCCTGGCAGATATCTTTTAGGGAACAAGGCTCCATCAACAGTTCCAGTTTGCCCGCTTCGATCTTGGAGATATCGAGGATGTCGTTAATGAGCTCCAACAAATGCCTTCCGCTCGATTCGATATTGGCGATGGCATTCTTCTGTTTGTCGTTCAAGCCTCCATAAACTTCCATTTGCAAGGCTTCAGACAACCCCAGCACACCGGTCAGCGGGGTGCGGAGTTCGTGGCTCATGCTGGCCAGGAATTCGTCCTTCATGCGCATGGCACGTCCCATTTCAAAGTTGGCGCGATGCAGGGTTTCTTCAGCTTTCTTGCGTTGGGTAATATCACGCACCACGCTCTGCACCAGCCTCGGCTTGTCATTCTCGTCGCGGATGAGCAGCAGGTTGATCTCTGTTTCGATCAGGGTGCCGTCTTTCCGCTTGAATTTCCTTTCGTAAGTTGGCAGGTACTCGCCCGCGTATAAACGCGCCATGTGGTCGTTCGCATCTGAAATATCGGATGGGTAGATGAAATCAATGGCCGTTTTACCGATGATCTCATCCACTGAATATCCCAGAAGATCGGTACAGCGCGAATTGACACGCAAGATGACGCCCTCTGAATCAAAGAGGAAGATGGCATCATGCGCATTCTCGAACAGGGCGCGATAGGTTGCCTCGCTTTCCTGCAGGGCATCTTCGGCTTGTTTCTCCTGTGTCACATCCTGCACCATGCCAATGACATGATCTGGCTTTCCTTCGGCATCGCGCAAGATCACACCGTGGGTCTTTAGATACCCCACAGTGCCATCGCCTCGAATAATGCGATACTCCAATCTCTGCAGGCTAAGAGTGCCGGAAAGCAAAGCCTGAACGAGATCCCTCATTTTTTGAACGTCATCAGGATGAACGCGGTCGAGTGAGAAGTCAATGTGTCCGGTGAACGTGGCTTTATCGGTGCGATTGATGAGGTGCATCTGGTCATCCCAGATCAATTCGCCGGTCTTTGCATTCCAATCCCAAATGCCCAGTTCGGCAGCCCGGGTAGCCAGCTCTAGGCGCTGACGGATGGTCTCGATCTCCACTGTGCGGTCACGGACGCGCTTTTCAAGGTCCGCGAACAAAATGGCATTGGAGAGCGCCGCTGAAACGCGGAAAGCAAGCCCCTCTGCGAAATGCATGTGGTCTTCATCGTAGGCATTCAACTGCGAACAGAAGATCTGAAGCGCGCCAGCGGTCTTGCCATTGACCACCAACGGAACAATGATTACCGATCTCATTAATTCATCATCGTCCTCTTCTTCGGTGGGCGCATCATCCACGAACTCGCCGTTTTCAGAGAAGGTGTAAATGGTATTGGTGTTATGCAGGGCTTTTTGATAATCAGATAACAGCAATGACTGTCCGCTGCGGATCACAATACTTTGTGTCCCCTTGCCCGGCGGCTCCAGCGGAATGGGCGGGAAGGCGGAGACATCCTGAGCGCCTTCCGCGGTTTGCAGGAATTCACAGGTGATCAATTCAGTGGCGGCATCAAAGGATGAAATGATCAGCATATCGCAAGGCATGATCTCCTTGAGATAGTGATAAATGTTGGAGTAGATCTGATTGGGCGTAAGCGCCTGACCCAAACTGCGCCCCGCCTCAAGCAGCTGATTCAGTTCATGATTACGCCTTTCAATATACACATCCGCCGACTTGCGGATCAGGAATGATTTTGTCTGCTCAACGAGCGACTCAAAGAGATAGATCTCCTCCTTAAAGAAGGGACCCTGGTATTCTTCGGGTCTTTGCTCAAGATAGGCAAGCTCGATCTTGCAGGTCTTTCCGTTTGGCAGAGAGAAAAACTCGCTCAGCATCCAGGGCGTGTGTTTATATCCATCTGTCTGATACATCAGATCGTTATATGAGATCCGAACCGCGGTGATCTCCGGGTATTGCCAGGCAGGCGGGAGCACCAGCACCAGTTTCTCCAGCACCTGTTCTTCAGACAAAGAATCGTTCATGAAGATACGGGTGGCTTCATGGAGGGCCGTTAATTCCTTTACCCGTTCCTTGAAATCATATAAAAGGCGGTTGAGTTTGGATTCGGCAATCTTGCGGTCGGTGATGTCTGTGGCCACACCCGCGGTACGGATGAGTCCGCCGTTCTCATCATAGACCGGGAAGCTGCGGTCCCACAACCAGTGGATCGACCCATCCGTTCGATTAATGCGATACTCCAATTCCGTGGGCTCGCCGCGCTGCTGCTTCTCAAGAACCGCCTGCACCGTGGGGCGGTCATCTAAAAAGACTTTATTAATGAACACATCCGTATTCCATGCCAGTTCTTCTTCGTTCGTTTCGTAGGCAGCCGTATAGGCAGGGTTGATATAAATATGCTTATGCTCAACGCGGTCATAGACCCAGAAGATCTCTTGAATGTTCTCAGCCAGTTCACGGAAGCGCAGTTCAGATTGGCGCAGGCGTTCATCTGCCTCCAATTGCTCGGTGATATCGCTTGCCACGCCCACCACGCGCACAATCTTCCCGGTCTCATCCATCACCGGTGTGCTCTTATCCCGTATCCAACGGATGCTGCCATCGGGCCGGCGGATGCGGTATTGGATATCCGTCCGTTCACCGCGAATCTCCCTTTCATAGGAATCCTGAACATTTCCCCGATCTTCAGGCAGCACAAAGTTCAGGAAGTTGCCGTATTTCTCGATCAGCTCTTTGTAACTCAAACCCATGATGAGCTCAAAAGCAGGGCTGACGTATAAGCTGGTATTCGTCACTGAATCGGTGACCCAGAAGATATCTGAAATGTTGCAAGCCAGTTCGGTAAAACGCTCGTTGCTCTCGCGGATCTCCTGCTCCACCCGCTTGCGCTGTGAGACATCACGGGTTACGCCTACGATCCCAGTGAAGTTGCCTTCTTCGTCAAAGATCATTGAAGACAGCACTTCCACATCCACCCAGTGACCGTCTTTGTGCCGCATTTTGTATTCGGTCGGCTTGTTCGATTCCTCGCGGTTCAACAAACGCTCGGTGACAACCTGCAGCATTTTTTCGCGGCTGGGTCCATCCAACAGATCGAAGACATTGAAATTCCGTACTTCATGAACGGTGTATCCCAACACCTGTTCTGTCGCAGGGCTGGCGTAGGTGAATTGATATGTCTTATCCATCGCCCAGACAATATCATCCACCCGCTCGGCGAGCAGGCGGTATCTCTCCTCGCTGGCCTTGAGCGCTTCCTCCACCTGCATGCGCTCACGAAGCTCGACCTGTGTTTTTTCAAGCAGACCGGCGTTGAGAATAGACACCGCGGCCGTGTTGGCGATCAGCGACAGGATCCGCACATCATCGGCGCTGAAGCGACCGGCGCTATAGCTCTGACATTGGATCAAGCCCAGCACCTGATCTTGCGCCAACATAGGGACGTACACTGCCGATTGAGTGAGGCGTCCATCGTCCTTGCTGCTGGTGACGATCACAGAGTTCGTGGAGCTCTTTTCAAGATCGCTGGAAACGATGAGCGGCTTTTTGGTATGGATGACCGTGCTCTGTTTGCCTTTCCCCTCGGGTTGCAGCGGTAACGCGGGCAGGCTGGAAACATCCACAGTCTCGCCATCTTGCAACCCGCAGGCCGCCCGGATCAAATTCCTCGCACTATCGAAGCGGGAAATAAAAATAGTCGCGATATCCGGGAAAAGACGCTGCACTTCTCTCAAAAGGGTTTCGTGGATCAATTGCGGTTCCAGAATGGACGCGAGCGCATGTTCGGTATCTGCCACAATGGATAACTGCTCGTTGTAACGCCGCGCTCCCTCTTCGGCTTTTTTGCGTTCGGTCACATCGCGATGACTGCCGCGCGTGCCAAGGAAATTCTGGTCCGCATCAAAGAGCGGGCGGCAGGTATGCTCCACACATCTCCATTCGCCATCTCTGCGGCGGATGCGGAACTCAAGCCTGCACGGCTTACGATTTACGTTGGCATCATCAAGATGCTCAAGATAGATCGGAAGATCTTCCGGATGAATGATCCTTTCCAGCAAAGATGAATCGCGCATAAATTCACTGCTGGAGTAGCCAGAGATCGTTTCGCAGGACGGCGAGACATACACAAAATGTCCGCTGATGCCGCGCCAAAATTCCCAGGCGTCGGTGTTGTCTGCCACGATGCTGTACTTGCGGCGCGCTTCATTGGCAGAAAGTTCAGCCTGCTTGCGTTCTGTGACATCCTGGGTGGTGCCATACAAGCTGAGCACCCTTCCCGATTCATCCGTCTGCGCCATGCCAATATTGTGATGCCAGACAATGCGCCCGCCGGGGAGGATCACGCGCGCATCAAGGTCAAAGCCTTCTCCGGTATCCAAAGCGTGCTGGAAGAGCAGACGAGCCTGGTTGGCATCCTGCGGAAAGAAGGATGCCAGTAACTGGTCGAGAGAGGGCGGACCCAGTTTCGGGTCACGACCGAAGAGCTTATACATTTCATCTGAAAATGCGAATCTGCGGGTGCTGATGTTGAAATCCCAATCGCCGATCCGACCGGTGGATTGCGCCTGTCGCAGCCTTCTCTCGCTCTGACTCAGGGCACTTTCGAACAACTTGCGGTCGGTAATATCTTCATGCGCCACCACGATCCGTTTTTGATGGGCATCCATAAAGCTGGTGATCTTGACGTTGAACCAGCGCTGGGTCTGCGGAAGCATGCAAACGTACTCCGATTCGTAACTCTCAGCCGAGCCGCGGATCACATCGCTCATCCCTTCGTAGATCGAGCGGACCTCTCCCTCCCCCACGCCGATCGCCTGCTCGCATATCGCGAGGTAATTCGAGCCCACCCCATAATTGGGCGGCGGCGGCGGGTTCTGATCACCGAACTGGCGCCAGGCGCTGTTGACAAAGAGCACGACCCCGCTCTCATCCAACACACAAATGTTGGCCGAGAGCGCGTCGATCGTTCCTTGAGCCAGTTCATCAGACTTGGGTTT
This sequence comes from Anaerolineales bacterium, assembly GCA_017985935.1. Taxonomy (GTDB): domain Bacteria; phylum Chloroflexota; class Anaerolineae; order Anaerolineales; family Villigracilaceae; genus Villigracilis. The sequence goes on from JAGNWT010000019.1 coordinate 35,072, forward strand.
CACTCGCTTGGGGCGGGTTGGTTTTTCAGAATTATTCATAAATCCTCACATAGTCCAAAACTGAGACTATCGGGTTTCCTTGATGATCTTTTCGATCAGTTCCCTGATCTCCAATAAACGGAATGGCTTGCTGAGGTAATCATCTGCGCCGGCTTCAATGCAGCGTTCGCGGTCGCCGGGCATGGCTAATGCTGTGATGGCGATCACCGGCGTGCCCGCGATCTGCTTATCGAGCTGCGCGCGCAGGCGGCGGATGGTTTCCAGCCCGTCCATGCCGGGCATTTGAATATCCATCAAAATAATATCCGGCCGGGTCTGCGGCAATTTGGAAAGGAACTCACGCCCGGTACCAGCGGAAACAACACGGAAGTTTTGCTGGGTCAGGAAGTCTGTCAGTGTGGCCACACCCAACTCGTTATCATCCACGATCATGACCGTGGCGATGGCGGCAGGCGCAGGCGGCAGGTTTTGCGTTTCCACTTTGTCTGGGATCTTATGTTGCTCGGCAAATGCGGTGGGCACATAAGGCAGGATCACCGTAAACCGGCTGCCCTCTCCCGGCTCGCTTTCCACATTCAAACTGCCTTCATGCAATTCCACCAGGCGCTTCACCAGCACCAACCCAAGTCCTGTCCCTGTTTGCTGACGAGAAAGGCTGCTATCCAACTGCACAAAAGGCTGGAACAATTTACCCAGGTCTTCATGTGAAATCCCCATGCCCTTATCCCACACGCTGATGTACACCAGTTTCTCTGCTTCATTGGCAGTCACTTCCAGACCCACTTCGCCTTCTTCGGGAGTGTACTTAATGGCATTGCTCAACAGGTTCACCACCACCTGCTTCAAGCGGCGCGGATCGCCGACCATGCTGATCTGTTCCGGTGACATGCTGAAGCTGACGTTCTGGCGTTTCTTGCTGGCCAGCCCCTTGGTCAGCTGCAGACCGCTCTTGCAGATATCGCCGAGCGAGAAGGGACTGATCTGCAATTCCAGTTTGCCCGCTTCGATCTTGGAAACATCCAGAATGTCATTGATCAATTCAAGCAGGTGACGCCCGCTCGATTGGATGTTCTCAATGGCGTGATTCATCTTTTCATTGAAAACGCCGTACACGCCCAGTTGGATGGCCTCTGAAAGCCCAAGGATGCCTGTGAGCGGGGTACGCAGTTCATGGCTCATGCTGGCCAGGAACTCATCTTTCATGCGCATGGCACGCGCCAATTCAAAGTTCGCGGTGCGCATGACCTCATCGGCTTCTTTCTGCTCGGTGTTATCGAACAGGGTGGTGCGGCTCATCACATAATTACCGTCTTCATTGTAGATGGCGGTTGCGCTGATCAATACCGGGATGACACGACCATCCTTGCAGAGCAATTCAAACTCCAGGTCACGCACATTACCCACCCGTTTAAAGTTGGGGAATTCCTTTTGGAAATTCTTTGCGCTGAGAGGTGTTAGAAATTCCGCGAAGGAATGTCCAACCACTTCTTCACGCGAGTATCCCAGCCAGGTGAGATGGGTCTGGTTGACAAGCAGGATGTTTCCATCTTCATCCAACGAGTGATAGCCAATGGGCGCATTGTCGTACAGGTCCTGCACTTCCGCGGTGCGCTGTCTGACGCGCTCTTCAAGGTCATTGTTCAGGCGGGCGTTTTCAATTGCCACCGCAGCCTGATTGGCCAACGTGACCACAAAACGTTCGTCCGCTTCGGTAAAAGCGTTCTTGATGCCGCTCTCGATGGTGATGACCCCGAGCATCAACCGGCCGGAAACCATCGGCACATACAATCCAGAGCGCATGCCGGGGAAGGTCTCAATGTAACGCTCGTCACTCATCACATCGCCGCTGCGGATCACCTCGATGTGTTTGGCAGACCAGCCTGAAAGCCCCTTATTGAGCGAAGATGCTCGCCCCATAAAGTTCTCATCGCCTTCATTGCTGCCTACGCTGTAAGCCAACACTTTTAAGGCATCGCGCTCAGAGTCGTAAAGGCGGATGATGATGTGGTGCCAGGCCATCTTTTGCTCGAGGGTCTCAATGATCTTCTGACCGATCTGACTGGGGCTGAGGATCTGGCTGAAAGCCAGCCCTGTATCGTACAGCATTTCCAATTCAGAAACACGCAGGTGCAGGGCATCTTCGGCGCGCTTGCGCTCGGTGATATCCTGCACGGTGCCGTAAATTCCGATCAATCTTTCTTTCGCCTCACTCCACACCGGGTTGGCATAGACTTGCGCCCAACGCACTTCTCCATCTTTGTGGATGGTGCGAAGCGCAGAGGAGATCTTTTCATTTTCCATCAACGCGACCAGGTCAGCTTCGTCCTGTTCACGGTCATCGGGATGCAGAGCGGCCCGCCAACCGCCCATGGCTTTGTATTCTTCAAAGGTGTAACCGGTCATGGCTTCAAAACCGCCGCCCACCCACTTGAGGTCCAGATTGCCCTTCTCATCTATTTCAGTGGAAAAGACATAATCGGCATTGATGGCAGAGACCAGGCGGTAGAACTCCTCGCTGGCTCGCAAGGCTTGCTCGCTCGTCTTGCGCTCGCTAATATCCCGAACGACCGCCAACACTTCACCCGATCCGCTCGGAGCCATGCGGGCTTCGTAAAATCGCATACCCATTCTGGGAATTTCCATTTCGTATTCAAAGGTTTGTAATTTGCCGCTCTCCAATGCGAGCTTGATCTTATTTTCGATCAGGTCGGCAAATTCAACCGGTGAGACATCGCGATTTCTCCTTCCAATGAGCGAAGGTACTTCCTGCGCGTATAGCTCATGGATATCCGCTTTGTAGTCGAGGAATACGCCGTCCTTATCCAGGCGGAACATCATGTCTGGGATGGCTTGCAGCATGGCACGGGCGCGGGCTTCGCTCTCGCGCAGGTATTCTTCGTTCTCGCGGATCTTGGCATCTGCCAGGGTTTGAGCCGTCACATCCTGAATGACCGCCATCATACGGATCGGAACGCCTTTATCGCTGTAGGTGATCCTGCCCATCTGATGCAGCCAGCGCTCGCTGCCATCTGGCAGGAAAATTCGATATTCGTAATCAATATTGGCGCGCTGTTGAATGATCTGCATATCTTTTTCCAGCAGGGCTTGCCGTTCTTCAGGCTGCATCATGGAGGAAATGGTCTGCTGGGTAATATGAGATTGGCGGGGCAGTCCGAGAATATCGTATAACTCATCCGAGCAGATCAAGCCTTCATCGTACCCGTTCCACTCCATATGACCGATACGCCCGATGCGCTGGGCCTCGAGCAGCAGGGATTCATTGCGGCGCACGGCGGCTTCCAGCTTCTTGCGCTCGGTGATATCCTGCGCCACTCCGTGCCAGAGGTAACTTCCATCTTCCTCTCTGACCGGCATGGAATAGCCTTCGATCCAGATCAGGCCTTTTTGCGGGTGCTCATATTGATATTCGTTTCGCCAGGGTTGCATGGTTTTTACGGACTCGGTAATGCTATTCCGCAGGGACAGCACCTGAGCGGACGGAACCCTGTTGGTTATGATATTGATATTTTCAGCCACCTCGGCGAGGGTGATCCCATAAATTTCTTCAAAGGCTTTGCTCGCGTAAGGGATGAACAATTGACCAGTGGGTGAAAGCTGGAAGGTACAAACCGCGCCGGGGATCGTGTCGGCTACTTTCGCAAAGCGAAGCTGCTCCGCGCGCAGCGCCTCTTCCGCCTGTTTGCGTTCTGTGATGTCGTGGAAGTTGATCACAATGGCTTCCACACTCGGAACCGACAACATATTGCTGAAGGTGCTTTCGAGCCAGCGCCAATCACCCCGCTTGTGACGGAAGCGGTATTGCAGGGTCGGCACACACGATGGATCCTGAACCAAGGACGGGAGTTCGTTCAAGACCATGGCAAGGTCATCGGGGTGGGTCAGCGCGTTGGGGTCACCGGAAAACAGGTCTTCGGCCTGGTAACCGAGGATCTTCAATGCCGATGTGCTGGCGTACGAGAACCTGCCTTCGGGGCTGAGCAGCGCCACGCCGGAAGGAGCATTCTCAACCAGCGCGCGATAACGCATTTCCATGCGGTGCAATTCTTCCACCGCAAGTTTGCGCTCGGTCACATCACGGAAATTGATCACCACGCCCCGCACGCTGGATTCGCCGAACATGTTGGTATAGGTGCTTTCGATCCAGCGATAGGAACCGTCGCGGTGCATGAAGCGATACGTCCCTGTGTGGGTTTGATCGGGCTGCTGCGCCAAGCGCAGTCTGATATCGTCGAGCACCGGCAGGTCATCGGGGCATACCAAACTCCGCGAATCCTGTCCGATGATGTTCTGCAAGCCATAATCAAATATGCGATAGGCAGATGGGCTGGCAAAAATGAATTTGCCTTCTGCATCCACCACGGCAATGCCGTCTGGAGCGTGCTCGATCAGGGCTGTGTTGCGCCTTTCGATCGTTCTAATGACTTCTTCGGCCTGGCGGCGCTCGGTGATATTGCGGGAAACGCCATACGTCTCCAGGTGACCAGTATCCGGGTTGCGCAGGATGCGGGTCATGGTCTCGGTCCACACGGAGGAACCGTCTTTGCAGGGCTGTTCGATCTCATCGATATAGGAAGAGGTCTCGCCCTGAAGGTAAGCCTCGATCCGTTCTGGCAGTTTCGCTGCCAGATAACGAGCCGAGTCCGGGCTTATTGCATCTTCCAACTTTTGAACCTGAACCTCTTCGGCGCTATATCCGCGCAGCAGCAAGACCGACGGACTGACATAGGTAAAGCGCGATTCTTCAAGGTCAAGGATCCAGATCACATCAGAGATATTCTCAGCCAGCAGCCGGTATTTGCTTTCGCTTTCGGTCAACTGTTGGAAGGCTTTTCTGATCTCTGTAATATCGAGCACGGTGCCCGACGAATGAACCAATTGACCTTGCGAATCGGTCTGGGCGCGAATGGTGGCCTGGAAATATCTGGTTTCTCCATCGATGATCGCACGATATTCGGAGATGACATCCTGCCCGGTTTCGAACGCCTGTTTTTCTGCATCCAACAGGGTTTGGCGGTCGTTGGGATGAACCAACTGCATGAACTTTTCAAGGTCGGGAACCCCGGCTTTCGAGTCCATGTGGAACATGCGGAACATTTCGCTCGACCAGAAGATGCCCCTGCCCTCACGGGGGGCAAGTTCCCAGTTACCCAAATGCGCGATCGATTGCGCCTGCTCCAGCATTTGAGTACTTCGCTGCAATTCCAGTTCGGCTTTTTTACGCTCGGTCACATCCTGGATCAAGCCTGAGATCTCGATCAGGTTTCCATTTTCGTCATAGCTGGCATGCCCGAAACCGGTGACCCAAATGAGCTTGCCGGTCGAATCAATGATGCGGAATTCTTCACTGCCAAGCCTGCCATTCTCCAAAGCAGAACGAAGGTAACGCTCTCCGATCACCCGGTCATCACGGTGGAAATAATTCAGCAGGGTTTCAAAGCTTACGATATTCGTTTTGATCTTAAAGAGCTGCATGCTCTCTTCAGACCATTCCACCGAGCGCGTGGCAATATCAAAACGCCACTCACCCATTCGGGCCGCCACAAGAGCCTGGCGTAATTTACTCTGACTCCTTCGCAACGCGTTTTCGACAAGCACACGCTCGGTAATATCCTGCACGGTCCCGATCACGCGATTGATCTTGCCCTCAGAATCCAACAGAAGCTGGGTCCGCTCTTGCACGTGGCGGATCTCGCCATTCGGCAACACAATGCGATGGTCGATACTGGCGTATTGTTTTTCAGCCAGCATCCTCTCGCGTTCTTTCAAGAAACTTTCCTTGTCATCCGGATGAATGGTGGCTTCAAAAGACTCGGTAGTGGGCGTAAAAGATTCAGGTGTAACGCCAAATATCTTGTAAACCTCGTCTGACCAGATCAACTGCTGCAGTTTCAGGTCCCATTCCCAGTGACCGATGTGAGCGAGTTCCTGAGCTTCAACCAGACGCTCACGCGCCTCCTTGAGATCGTTCTCGTTCCGTTTCCGTTCGGTGATATCTTGAATGGTGCCCAACATGCGGGTCGGCTTGCCGTCTTCGCCGTAGGTGATCTTGGCATACTGGTGCAGCCAGCGATCATCGCCGTCCGGCAGATGAATGGGGAACTCGTAATCCATATCTTCATGGTTGGCAACGATCGCATGATCTAAAGCGCGCAGGGTGCCTTCGCCGCCGGGGTCCAACAAAGTTGCCAGACTGTGCAGGGTGATCTTATGATCGCCCGGCTGCAACCCAAAGATGCGGAACAATTGGTCCGAGCCGATCAGGTTGCCCGCCCCTGCCGTCCATTCCCAGTGACCGATGCGCCCGATACGCTGGGCTTCCGCCAACAGGGATTCGTTCTTGTGCAGGTCTTCTTTTGCGCGCTGGTAGATCAAAATATTTCCGATCTCCACCGCGATGATGTTCAAGGTGTTGCGTGAAAACTCCGGTACTTCATCTTTTTTATGCGAGGCGACATTGATGCACCCCAGGATATTGTCGCCATGCTGAATGGGAACAGCCGCCAGCGCCCGCAGCCCTTCCTTTTGATGATGACTTTGCGTGTGCAGGTCTGCCTGGGAAAAGAACATGGTCTTCCCGGCCAGCATCAATTTTGCGCTTTGAGATTCTTCAGGGATCTCCCTGACCCTGGCAATAAAGTCTGCGCCCAGCCCGTGGTGATGGACAAGATTAAATGCACGGGTATCGGTATCGAAAACATAGATACCGCCGCAATCCAGATCGGTGGCGCGCATCGCGATCTTAAAACAGGCATCCCACACCTGCTCCATGGACATATCCTCTGTGACCAGGCGCGCCAGGTCACGTTGAGCCGCGATCAACATTTCTGAGTACTTGCGTTCGGTCACATCGCGAATGGAGGCAAGCGCCACAGATTCACCGTCCGCGAGAACATGGTGGCTCAGGCTGATCTCAGCCGGGAACAGATGCCCATCTTTATGCAGGACAAGCAGTTCGTTGGTTGAGCCTGCCACCATGCGGCGCGGGCTTTCCATAAAGTCCGCCCGTCCGTTCACATGCATCAGGCGCATGTGCTCAGGGATCAGATCTTCCACATCCATGCCTTGCAGTTCTTCCATGGAGTACCCGAACATCTTTTCGGTCTGCTGATTGGCAAGAATGATCCTGCCGCTGGCATTGGAAATGATCGTAGAGTCGGGAGCGGAATCAAGGAAGCCCCGCAAACGCTTTTCACTTTCGCGCACGGCGTCTTCCGCGAGCTTACGCTCGGTGATATCAAACCCGACCGACTGGAATTCGACCAATTCACCCTCGATATTGTAGATCGGGGTGTCGATCCATTGAAATTGTCGAACCCTGCCATCTTCGATGGTTACCGGGTGTTCATAGGTCACCGTGCGGGGGTTTGCAATAAGCTCTTCATAAAAAGCCACTGTGCCGGCGCGTGTGGACTCAGGCAGGAAGTTAAACCACTTCTGCCCGGCCGCCTGTCCCTTCACGCCAAAAATGTTCCTGTATCTTTCGTTGGCAAAGGTCAATGTGGAATCTGGCAGCCAGCGGCACAGGCTCACATCCAAAGATTCGATCAAGGCCCGGTACTGGCTTTCGCTCTGGTGTAATTTTGTCTCGGCCTTCACACGCTCGGTGACGTCGTTCATCAAGGTCAGCAGGTATTTTCTATGCTGCACATGAATGTATTCGGCGTAAAAAACTCCGTGCAGCACATCACCCGATTTCGTCCGCACCAGCACATCTTCATTGCGTAAAAAGCCCTGTTCCTTCAAACGTGCCAGCAGCTCGGTGCGTTGCGCCATATCCTGAAACAGCCCCAGTTCAAGCGGGGTCTTGCCCACGACCTCTTCACGCTCAAAACCGAGTACCCGTAAAAAAGATTCATTGACCGCCACATATTGGCTGGTGTTCGTATCGGTGATCGCCATTTGCGCCGGGCTGGCGTTAAAGATCCAGGTGAAGAACCCTTCATCATAGGTCCGCACCCGGCCAAACTCATCCACATCTTCGTGACTGACATCCACTTTTTGGGCTTGAGCTGGCTGCGAGGTCAAAAACTCCAGTTCCGCAATGCGCTTTTGAGCCTGCTCCAGTTCTTGAAGGATCTCTGCTTTGGTCTTATTCCGGGTCATGAGTTTCTCCTGTCAAATTCAGCGATAAAGTTATTGATCATTCTTCCAAGGTCACGCAATTGAACCGGTTTGGTCACATACTCGTTCGCGCCCGCATCCAGGCAGTGTTCACGATCACCGGGCATGGCCAGTGCTGTCACCGCGATCACCGGTATGGAATTGACCGCGGGGTCATTCACCATCCGCAAGCGGCGGATGGCTTCCAATCCATCCATGACCGGCATTTGAATATCCATCAGAACAAGGTTCGGGCGCACATGCAGCACACGGTCCAGGAAGTCGTGCCCGCTCAACGACCATTCCACATTAAAGTTTTGCGAGCGGAGAAAATCCGCCATCATTTCGATGTTGAGCTCGTTATCATCCACGATCATCACGGTGACCGGCACGCCGGCGACCAAGGGCGCATCGATCAGCGGCTCCACCCGCGCCGGAGCCTGCTTGCGCGCCACCGGCTGGATCATGGTGTAGGGAAGCGACACCGTAAAACGGCTCCCCTCTTCGGGCACACTTTCCACTTTCACACTTCCTCCGTGCAGTTCCACCAAACGCTTTACCAGCACCAGCCCAAGCCCGGTGCCTGTTTGTTGGCGGGCCAGGCTGCCATCCAACTGCACAAAAGGCTGGAACAATCCCTGCATGTCGGTCGGGGAAATTCCCATGCCCTTATCCCAAACACAGATCCTGACGATCTTTTCTTCTTCGTCGGCGGTCACGTCCAATCCCAATTCACCTTCTTCAGGGGTGTATTTGATGGCGTTGCTCAACAGATTCACCACCACCTGCTTCAAGCGCCGGGCATCGCCGACCATGCCCAGATTCTCGGGAACCATGCTGAGTTTTACCTTCTGATGTTTCTTGTTCGCCAATCCCTTGGTCAACTGCAAACTGCTGTAACAGACATCCTTCAACGAGAAGTCGCTCATTTGCAGTTCAAGCTTGCCCGCCTCCACTTTGGACACATCCAAAATATCGTTGATCAACTCGAGCAAATGCCTCCCGCTGACCTCGATATTGGAAACGGCAGTTTTTTGCTTCTCGTTCAGGTTTCCATACACTTCCAATTGCAGCGCTTCAGAGAGCCCCAGAATGCCCGTAAGCGGGGTCCGCAGTTCATGGCTCATGCTGGCAAGGAACTCATCTTTCATGCGCATGGCACGCGCCAATTCAAAGTTCGCGTTGCGCATGGCTTCTTCCGCGACTTTATGCTCGGTGTTATCGAACAGGGTGGAACGGCTCATCAGATAATTTCCGTTCTCATCGTAAATGGCGGTGGCGCTGATCAACACCGGCAGGATACTGCCATCCTTGCGCAGATAGTCCAGCTCAAGGTCGCGCACAATACCAGTCTCTTTGAACATCGAGAAGGTGGCATTGAAGACGGCGAAGCTGGCCGGAGACAGGAATTTCGAGATCAAATGCCCGACCATTTCTTCCCGCTCATACCCCAGCCAATTCAATTCGGTCTGGTTGATCATAATCACGCGCCCCGCGACATCCAACGAGTGATATCCGGCGGGAGCGTTATTGTAGAGATCCTGCACTTCAGCGGTGCGCTGCTGCACACGCTCTTCAAGTTCTTCAGAAAGTACGCGATACTTGTTCTCGCTCTCACGCAGGGCAATATCCACTTCCTTGCGGCGGGTGATATCTTCCGCGAGACCGGTGGTGCGTATCAGCTCGCCCTGTTCGTCAAAGATCGGGAAGGAACGGTCATGGATCCAGCGCATGGTCCCATCCGGTCGGATGATGCGGTATTCCAGTTCGGTGAATTCTCCCCGCATTTGTCTTTCTTCCGCATCCAGCATGATTTGCCGGTCTCCCGGATGGATGGACAAGAGGAACACATTGCTGTCTGCATATACATGCTCTGATTGGATGCCCCAAATGGCTTCAAATGCCGGGCTGATATAGATCAATTTCTTTTCCCGGTTATCCGACATCCAGAACACTTCGCCGATATTCTCCGCGATCTGGCGGAAGCGCAGCTCAGACTCGTTGATCCGCCTTTCGGCATCCACCTGTTCGGTGATGTCGCTGGCGATACCCACCACGCGGACCACTTTGCCCATCTTGTCGAAGATCGGGGCGCCCTTGTCTCGTATCCAACGGACCGAACCGTCCGGGCGGATGATACGATATTGAATATCTGTCTTTTTGCCATTCTCTTCATCAAGGCGGGCTTTTTCCAAAACAGCCCGATCATCCAAATGCAGGATATCCAGATAGCCATCGGGGAGTTGACTGACCTGGTCCACGGTCAGTCCGGTGATCTTTTCAAACGCGGCGCTGATGTAGATGGGGTTGCGCGTGCCCGGCTCTGACACCCAGAAGATGTCTGTAATGTTCTCCGCGAGTTCGGTAAAGCGTTCGTTCGAATTGATCAGGTCTTGCTCGGCTTTCAAGCGCGTGGTGATATCTTCCATGCTGGTCACCAGGTAGCTATCCTCTGAAAGATCCATGATCTCGGTGGAATACAAGACCACGATCTCTTCGCCTGTCTTTTTGGTGGAGCGAATGATCTGATTTTTCAGGAAACCCATTCTCTCCAATTTTTCGCGGGTTTGTTTATTCTCCTCAGGGTCGAAATGCATGTTCAATTCAGCAGAGGTCCGCCCCAGCACATCGGCGCGGGAGTATCCCCAGATCTTTAAGAACGCTTCGTTGACATCAATGATCTCACGGGTGGAGATGTCGATCAGGCTGATGCCCACCGGGCTGGATTGGAAGATCGTGAAGAAACGCTGCTCACTTTCACGCAAGGCTTCATCCGCATTTTTTCGGTCGGTGATATCGCGCCCGTAGACCGCAACCTGACGCACATTCCCGGCTTCGTCAAAGATCGGGTAAATACTGTTCTCCATCCAAACACCGTAAAGCACGTCTTCAAAACGGACGGAGTATCGCTCACGAACGACCGTATCCATCCAGTGCTTTCGGTTCTCTGCAACATGGGTGGGCAGCAGGTCGTAGATGTTTGCGCCGATCAGGTCTGGCACATTGCGATTAAATCGCCTGGCGGCAGTCGCGTTGGATGCGATCACTTTGCCGCCGATATCCATCAGAAAAACGGATTCAGTGGCGGCGTTCAAGATCGCCTGCGCGATCTCATTGCTTTCGTGCAGCGCGCGCTCCGACCTCTTCCGCAGCGTAATATCCTGCGCCATGGTCAGCAGGTAATTTTTAGCGTTGATCTCAATGGTCTCGGCATCCATCAGCAGGTCTATGATCTCGCCGTTCTTTTTCTGCATTTGGATTTCCATGCGGACCTTGCCCTGATCGGTCACAGCGTGGATCATCTGCGCCCGCTCTTCAGGGTTGCGCCACAACTGCAGTTCGAGCGCGGTGTGCCCTACCGCTTCAGCCCGGGTGTAGCCTGTCATATCCTCCCAGGCTTCGTTCACATCCGAAAAGATGTTGGTACCGTACTGGGTGATGGCAATGGCAGCCGGGCTGAAACGGAAGATGGAAGCAAAACGCTCTTCACTGGCGCGCAAGTCCTCTTCGATCTTTTCACGCTCGGTCACATCCTGCGCCACGACCAACACCGCGCGATGCCCATCCAGAGTCAGCGAATGGGTGGAAATATCCACCACAATGCGAGTGCCGTTCTTCAGCTCATGGATCCATTTGCCGGTATTCTGCATGCCGGTACGACCCATATCGAGGAATTGCTTTAACCGCGGCAATTCCTCCGCCGGTCGGATATCGCCAATGGACATCTGCAAGAACTCGCTGCGTGAGTAACCATATTTCTCCACCGCAGAATCGTTCACCGCGATGAACATTAATGTATCGAGGTCGTAGGCCCACATGGGATGCGGGTTGTTCTCAAAGAGATAGCGGTATCTTTCCTCGTTGCGGCGGATGGCGCTTTCAACTTTCTTGCGCTCGGTGATATCCAGAGAAACGATCAAGACGCCTTCAGGAACCGGCTGCATTCGAAACTCCAGCCATTGCTCCGACCCATCAAGAAAAGCGAACTCATTCTCCACCACGCCGGGTTCGCGGGCTTCCATGCATTTCTTGATCAATGTAAAGACGGGGGATTCTTCGATGGACGGCCATGCTTCTGTGAACTTCATCCCCAACAAATCTTGATTGAGCCGCCGATTATGGATCTCTGCTGTTCGATTCAGGTAAATGTATCGCCAGTCAAAATCCAGCAGTTGTACGCCTTCGAGCATATTGTCGAAAAGGTTGTGGAAGCGCTGCTCTTTTTCGATAAGTTCATGAGCGCGTTCCTCCACCCGTTTCTCCAATTCATTATTTAATTTTCGCAGATCCGATTCTGAAGCATGTAACTTTCGATGATCCTCCCTGAATTTTTCCTGCAGATTACTTAATAACAACCCCATCCAAATGAACACCAACATTGAGTAGATCTCGGTTGGGCTTTCCACTCTTAATGAATAGGGAACCCCTGAAAAGAAGAAGACCGATAAGAAGGCAGAGGATACGGTCGCCGCCATCCCGACCCAACGTCCGCCAAGCTGCGCGCTGAAAAAGACCGCCGGGTAAAAAAAGATCCACATATAGGGCTGAATCTGATCCCACATGACCCATTGTATGAAACAGGCAATAGCAGGCAAAAGGAGCGGCAGCGTTATGTTCTTTATCGTTTTCGTGGCCATGGAATTCCTCATGGATGCATGATTGGCGATATCTTAGCGGAACTTTACCAACTCCACTATCCGTATTTTTACTTAATTTAATTGTACTTAAGAAACATGGGGAATTTCAGCTAAATTGCAATTTCAAATTAGGTACTTCTGCAATCCGTATTCCGTATTTGCTTGATTTGCCCATCTCCCCTCCCTGCTTATACTGCAAAACGTCGAACGAAACGGCAAACCTGTCGAAAGGCAGGGACGCAAAGCCAACGGGTCTAAAACCAAATCATGGTCAGGATCGCCCGGCTACCGAAATCGAGTAACCAAAATTTCCTTTTCCTCCTTTCCTAAAAGAAATTTGGTGCTCATACATTCAGGAGTATCACATGGCACCGAAAAAAATAGTTCAATATTTCGCAGCACGCTTCGTGCTGAGCATGTTCTTGGCGTTTTCTCTTTTGGGCATGCTCGCCCCGCAGTACGCGCAGGCAAAAGCGGACTCAACCTCCATACCCGAATTAAGTATTTTTATTGAGCAGGTAAAAAATGGAGACGCGCACGCACTGAGAGGGATTTATGTCGCAAATGTGATGGCCTACCCCATTGTGCCGCAGCCAAAAAATGATACCGGGTTCGTCTCTGAGAAGTCGAACGAAGTCACTCAATTTTCGTTAGCCTCCAGAAAAGGGAACATCGGTCTGCTGGCTCATAACACGCTCGCGGGCGAATCCTTCTTCAATGTGACCTACGGAAGCATTGTCACCCTCGTGTACGGAGACGGTTCCACTGAGTCCTTTGAGGTCGAGACCATCAGCATATATCAAGCCCTGCCGTACAACCGCTACAAGAATCTGCAGACCCAGGAAACCGTTTACGCCACCAACGTCTTCAATAAAGCGTATGGCGGCGACTATCACGTGACACTTCAAACCTGTGTGGAGATGGCAGAGGATGAAGATTGGGGACGAATGTTCATCATCGCAAAACCGATCAAACACTAACCGACACATGACCAGCAGACGGGACTCATCCTCCCGTCTGTTTTGTTTTTAAATGCGGCGCTGTTACAATGAAGCAAACATCCATTAAAAAGAGGTCCGCATGAACGTATCCGATGCCATCCGCCTGAAACGCGCCGTAAGAAAATTCCAA
>JAGNWT010000018.1 GCA_017985935.1 Anaerolineales bacterium
CCACTCGGAAGCCATAGGTATCGATCACCCATGAAACCGGAATCGAGAGCGGAATGAAAGCGATCATGAATGACATCGCCAGCAAACCGATCTGTAGATCAGTCACGCCGTAGAATGCGGCGGCAGGGCCCGTGATCGGTGCATAGGTGATCCATAACATTTGGATGGTCAGGTTGATGAACATGAACACGCCCAACACCACCCAGCGATACCCATAAAGTTTAAATTTGTCTGTCATGCCATGAAGCTCCTTTGTTATTTGTTTTATCACTCTTCGCTACCGCTCCGGGTGAGATGAAATCAAACACACGCCGCTAAAACAGTTTCAAACTTACTCAATGCGCTATCGATCACTTCATCCGTATCTGCCATGGATGTGTACATACGCGAGCCAGCCAAAGTGATGAGTCCCTGCGACATATATGCCGCGCCCATCTCTTCGATCATATGCTTGCGCGGCTTGAGTTCCTTCGCCAAACGGATCGGGTTGCGTAAGTCCAGCAACATCACGCCTGAAGTCTCCAAATGGACAATCGAGCCTTGGTTATATGCCACGAACGGCAAGCCGTATTTTTCAATGATGGCTTGCAAACCTTTGGTGAGCCTGTCCCCTGCCTTGCCTGCAATCACCGCCGCGTTCGTGCGTTCCATCTCTAACAAAGAGTAATAACCCGCCACACACGAAAGTGGGTTCGCAGAAAGTGTACCGCCCACATAAGCACGTTCACCAATGCCGCCAATGCCCGCCGCAAAACGCGAAACGACTTCGGCGCGTCCGCCCACGCCTCCCGCCATTGGGTAACCGCCCGTGATGCATTTGCCGAACACCGTCAGATCGGGTTTGACGCCGAAGTAGCCTTGAGCACCACCCAAACCCACGCGAAAGCCGGTCACAACTTCATCGAAGATAAGAAGCGCGCCGAACTCATCACACAACTCACGGATCTTTTGATTGAAGTCAAACGGCACAGGACGTGTCCCCGATTCAGGTCCCAACGGCTCGACGATCACCGCCGCGGTGCCGCCCCGCAGCCTGTTCAACACAAGTTGACGTTTCAACGCCCCGAGGCTGTTCGGGAAGAACTCGCGGGTTGATGCACTGGCTCCACGCGGAATACCCGTCGCCTCAAGCCGCCCCGTGCCGGGAATGTGCAATCCATAGACCATCGGGTCGCTCCAGCCGTGATATGCGCCGCCGACCTTGATAACATATTTTTTCTTGGTGAACGCCCGCGCCGCACGAACCGCCGCCATCACGCTCTCTGTGCCTGAACCCAGCATGCGGAACATCTCCACCGCGGGCATGAAGCGATTGACAAGCTCTGCCAGTTTCAATTCGTATTCATGGAACAGACCGGTCACAGGTCCGCATTCATTGAGCATCTCAAAAACTTTTTCGCGTACAGGAGCATAGTTGCTGCCCAACACGGTCGGACCGCCCGCCTGTAAAAAGTCGATATATTCATTGCCGTCGGCATCCCAAAGAAAGGCACCATCCGTTTTTTCGATGGCAATTGGGAAGGGATAATTGAACGCCAAATTATGTTGCACGCCGCCTGGGATGAACTTCTTGGCTTCGTCGGTTAATTCCTTGGAACGTTTACATTGGGTATCAAAATAACCCAGGAACTCCTGCATCTTCTCGCGCTTTACATGGCGCAAGGGCTGACTGATGAGGTTGTTTAGTTTTTTATAAACATCATCGACATCATGATATTCACTGATCGCATATTTTTGTTCATTCATTTTATTCACCACTTCTTACTTCTTCACCCTTTTTGACTTTTTTCTGGTCCTTACGCAACTTGGCAAAGGCGATCTCACGCACCGCTAAAGGAATCTTGCTGATCTTCTTCTCGGTGCAAATTGCTAATAGATACGCCATGGCGCATTTTTCAAGGATCTCTACATTATGAACAGCCCGTTCCATATCATGACCAAAAACCAATGCACCGTGATTTTGCATCATGAACGCATTGTTGTGATTCTTTACATGCTTTGCCACTGTATTCTTCAACATCCCCGTCCCGGAAGGCGCATATGGGATGATCTCCACACCGCGCCCCAGAAAACGCGCCTGTTCATCGAACAGAGCCGGGATTGGTGACTTGATCAAGGTCAATGCACTGGTATAAACCTGATGCGTATGGACGATGGCATTCACATCTCCCCGCACCTGATACACTGCTCCATGCATCGCAGACTCGACCGATGGTTTGAGATGACCTTCAAGCAAGTTCAAGTCAAAATCCAAAATGCAGACGTCTTCCGGCATCATCTTCATATAATCGTAATTCGACGGAGTAATGGCAAAGGCATTTTGTTCCTTGACCCGCACAGACAAATTCCCACCTGTTGCCATCAAAAAACCTTTGCGCACCAATTCATGTGCGGTTTCAACGATCAGTTGCTTTGATTCAAAAAAGGCGTTCATCATGTCCTCCGATCAAGATTGTAGAACATCATCTTGACAGTGTCAAGATTTTGACTTAATATCCTTTTATGCCATCCAAAAAATATCACCACGGTGACCTGAAGAACGCGCTCATCCAGGCTGGGATCGAGATCCTGTCCAGGGATGGGGTGGCGGGGTTGAGTTTGCGCAAGGTTGCGCTGCGTGCAAAAGTAAGTCACTCCGCGCCGTACGCTCATTTTTCAGATAAGCAGTCTCTTATTGCAGCAATCTCCACTGAGGGCTTTAATCAACTGTATGCTGAATTATCCGCCGCGATAGGGGAGCGAGCCAGCAGCCCGGAAAAAAAATTATTTGCTGCGATAAAGGCCTATGTGACCTTTGCGCTCACAAGGACCGATACTTTCAAGATCATGTTTTCAGGAGTGATCGAAAAAGAGAAGGAATACCCGGCTTTTGTTGAGGTTTCTCAACGGACTTTTCGATTGGTCGTGGATGTTGTACGCGAGTGCCAGAGATCCGGTCTTCTTCCAGCCGGCCAGACCGAGCTTGTAGCTGTTTCAATTTGGGGGCAGATTCATGGGATCGTTTCCCTTGCCTTGGAAGGGCAGATACCCCACACAGTCATTGATAAAAGAGATGTTCAGAGCATTGTGGATTTTGCACTTGGTCAATTAATGGCATTAAAAGGCTGAATAACCTTGGCTCGAATATAAGCAATACAAAAAAGACGCGCCTGTTTAGGTGCGTCTTTTTTGTATTGTCAACTCCATTTGATGGTGACTTAAATCTTTTCAGTCCGATGCATTGCGTCCATTACGGCAACTGCTGCGATCTGAACGATGTTGGTCACTTCATCGCCTGTTTGCAGCACGTGGACAGGTGCACCCATTCCCAGCAGGATCGGTCCGATCGCTTTTGCATTCCCCAGACGGGCTAGTAGTTTGTAGGCAATGTTCGCTGACTCTAGGGATGGGAATACCAAAACGTTGGCGCCTTTGACGGAACTGAAGGGATAGCGGTCTTCGATGATCTCAGAGACGACCGCGGTATCCGCCTGCATCTCTCCATCCACGATCAGATCGGGGCGGCGAGCCTTGGTTAACTTAACCGCCTCCCGCACCTTGTTCGAGAGCGGATGTGGGGCGGAGCCGAAATTTGAGAATGACAGAAAAGCGACTCGAGGTTCAAGTTCCAGTTGTTTGGCAAAATCGGCAGCGAGGGAAGCGATCTCGGACAGGTCTTCTGCTGTCGGGTCGATATTGACCGTTGCGTCCGTGAAGAGGAAGACCCGGTCATCAACGATCATGATGTACACGCCCGCCGCGCGGTTGGATCCCTGTGCTGTGTGATGGATCTGCAGCGCGGGGCGAATCACATTGGGATAATCGTAAGTCAGTCCGGAGACACAGCCCTCCGCGTCGCCCATCTTGACCATGAGCGGAGCGAACACATTCGGCTCTTTCACCGCATCGATCGCATTATGACGGGAGAGTCCTTTGCGGTTGCGAAGCTCATAGTAAGCCGCTGCATAATTTTCGATATTTTCGAAATTGCTTGGGTCCACGATCTGAGGGGCGTAATCCAAAGACAGTGACTTGACCTGTTCCTCGATCACATTCTTTCGACCGATCAGGACAGGTGTGCCGATGCCTTCATCCTGAATTTGATACGCGGCGCGGATCACCTTTTGTTCTTCACCTTCTGCGAATGCAATGCGCTTTGTTCCTGCGCTGGCGCGGGCTTTGTTGATAATAAAGTGACGCACTTGCTCGCCCTTGCCAAGGCGGAATGCCAACTGTTCACGATATTTATCCAGGTCAATATTTTTTCGGGCGACGCCGGTCTTCATGGCTGCCTCAGCCACGGCGGGAGCTTCCCATAAAAGCACCCGCGGATCGAATGGTTTGGGAATAATATAGTCTCGTCCGAACTTGAGATTTTCCAGCCCATAAGCGCGGAGCACAGAATCAGGAACATCTTCCTTTGCCAGGGCAGCCAGTGCTTTGGATGCGGCGTACTTCATTTCGTCGTTGATGGCTTTTGCCCGCACATCCAACGCGCCTCGAAAGATAAAGGGGAAACCCAATACATTGTTGACCTGATTTGGATAATCAGAACGGCCTGTTGCGAGAATGATGTCCTTGCGGGCGGCCTTTGCCAGCTCGGGCTTGATCTCAGGGTCGGGGTTCGCGAGCGCAAAAACGACCGGGTCGTTTGCCATGCTCTTGACCATGTCGGGTGTGAGCACGTTCGCCGCTGACAGTCCGAGGAACACGTCGCAGCCGCGCACCGCCTCTGCCAAAGTGCGGTGATCGGTATCGACAGCGAATTCCTCCATGTATTTGTTCATCCCATCCGTGCGTCCCTTGTAAATAACGCCCTTGATATCAAGCATGGTGATGTTCTCTTTTCTAACGCCCCATAGCTTTGCCATTTTCGCGCAAGAAATACCCGCGGCACCTGCTCCGCAGATCACCATCTTGATCTCGTCATGTTTCTTTCCGATCAGTTCCAAAACATTGGCTAGAGCCGCGGAAAAAATAATGGCAGTGCCATGCTGGTCGTCATGAAAGACCGGGATATCGAGCATGCTCTTCAAGGTTTCTTCAATATAAAAACATTCCGGAGCTTTGATATCTTCCAGGTTGATCCCGCCGAACGTGGGTGAGATCCCTGCTACGATCTTGATCACCTCATCCGGGTCGTGTGAATTGACTTCGATATCGAACACGTCGATGTCGGCAAACTTCTTGAACAGGACGCCCTTGCCTTCCATCACGGGTTTGCTAGCCAGTGCACCCCGATCACCCAGACCAAGGATCGCTGTCCCGTTGGAAATGACCGCTACCAAATTTCCTTTTGATGTGTATTCGTAGGCTGTTTCCGCATCTTTTTCTATCTCGAGCACGGGTTCCGCTACCCCGGGCGTGTACGCCAGTCCCAGATCGCGTTGGGTATCCAGTGGTTTGGTCGGAATCACCTCTATCTTGCCGGGCTTGCCTTTTAAGCGGTGATACTCGAGGGCGTCTTCGCGTGTGATCTTGGTCATATGGTCTCCTGTATGAAAAAATGATCATCCATGATGGATGATATGTGGAAAAACGAAAAGGGTTCAACAGCGACCCGATTGTAAACGCTTCAAGGCAGTTTCATGTTTGAAAGATTTTAGCGGACCGAAAAGCATATCGAATTGATAAGGGGTTGAGATATGAAACCCGTTATAATCCCCGCCTATGGAAGAAAGATTACAAAAACTACTTGCTCAGGCGGGCTATGGCTCCCGCCGCACTTGCGAAGAATTCATCACCGCAGGACGTGTGCGCGTGAATGGACAGGTTGCCACTCTCGGTCAAAAAGCGGACCTGTCTGTGGATAAGGTCACCCTCGATGGCAAAGCCCTGCCCAGAGCCGAAGCCATGAGCATGACCTACATTGCTTTGTACAAACCGCGTAATGTACTTTCTGCTGCCGAAGGACAGGACGACCGTCAAACAGTGCGTGACCTGATCCCGTTGGAAGGTCACTTGTACCCTGTCGGCCGTCTGGATTTTGACTCTGAAGGCTTGATCCTGATGACGAACGACGGCACGTTGACGAACAAGTTGACTCATCCCAGGTACGGTCACGAAAAGGAATATCGTGTTTTGGTCGCGCGCCGACCTGATGATAAGCAGCTTGAAACCTGGCGGCGGGGTGTGGTTCTCGAAGATGGAGATAAAACCCTGCCTGCTGATGTCAGTTTCATTTCATCATCGGGTAAAGGCGCGTGGATCCGAATTGTGATGGGGGAGGGAAAGAAGCGGCAGATCCGTGAAGTTGGCAAACTGCTTGGGCTGCCTGTGGTGAAGATCATCCGTTTGCGGATCGGCACTTTGAAACTTGGCAGTCTCAAGCCTCGTCAGTGGCGGTATCTAACCGCGGACGAAGTCGCGGAGTTGAAAGGAGAAAAGGTGCCGATCATTGCCAAGCATTTGGAGCGCGCTCCCTTCAAGCGGAATCCCAAAGACAAACCCAAACGACCGGCTCCTTCAGCTAGACCGCGCACGAACGAGCGAGTAGAACGCGGCGGAGAACGGACTCGCAGCAAGTCCGCTCCTCGCAAGCCAAGCCGTAGAAGTTGAAAATAAAAAATGCCAACCCATCGGTTGGCATTTTTTTATTTAAGTGTGGGAGATTAACTCTGTCTTATGTCCCAGAACTTCTTAACAACCTTGGAAAGAAGTTTTTGCACATCTGCCTTCTTGATGCCAGAGATCTTGAATGTCAGCACTTTTGTGGTTGGGTCGTCGCCAGAGAACTGACCAAATGAGATGAAGTCGCCGCCGGCATCTGCGATGGCTTTGGTCACTTTCGCAAGTTGACCTGGGGTGTCGTCGATCTCAGCCGTAACGCGGATACCCTTGGTGCGCGCGCCCATCAATTCAAGGAAAGTCTTGAAGAGATCGGTCTCTGTGATCATGCCGACCACCTGACCGCCGCTCATCACCGGCATGCCGCCGAACTTGGCATCAGCCATCATGCGCGCAGCATCTTCGATGGGGGTGGTAACGTCAATGGTCTTGACCTTTTTGCTCATGACCTGGTTGACGGTCACTTTGCTGAGCAGGTAGTTCATTTCCCAAACGCTCAATGTGGTCACCGGGGAAGGGGATGCATTGAGCAGGTCACGCTCAGATACGATGCCGACCAATTTTCCGTTCTTGATGACCGGCGCGCGGCGGATGTGTTCCTTTTTGAACATAGCCAGCACATCGTGGATCGCCATTTCCGGCGTGACTGAAATAACAGGGCGGGACATTCTTTCACCAACAAACATTTTTTCCTCCAAAAGTTAACCGAACAGGATGATCTCCAATTCGTGAAATTTGTTACAAATCAATTATATTCAGGTTTATTAAAAAGAATGTCACTAAATTGGAGTGAAAAAGGTCACTTTATAGAATTACAAGGCGCTTCAAAAGTTTATGACCGGGAATACTATTTTGAAAACTCTTTGATCACGCGCGCCATTTGTTTGGCATGTTTCAGATACAGGTCGAGGCGAATGTTTTCATTGGGGGCGTGGGCTTTTGTATCAGGGTAGCCGTGTCCCATTGTTGCAACGGGCAGCTTCAGGTCATGAATGAACGGGTAATTGGGTCCGGAGCCGCCGATCATTGGGACGATCTCCATTGGCATGCCAAAAGTATCTACTGCCGTATCTACAACGATCTTGACGAATGGGTCGTCTGGGTCGGTGCGAGCGGCAGATTCGCCGCCGAGGAATTCGATCTGCACATCGCTGAAGCCTTGCGCATCGAGATGTGCGCGAAGTTTTTTGAGGATGTCATTGGGTCTTTGGTTGGGCACGAGGCGGAAATCCACCTTGGCAGACGCTTTCGCTGGCTGGACTGTCTTTGATCCTGGTCCCTGATAGCCGCTGTTGAGTCCGCAGATGGTGCAAGTGGGAGTAAAAACCTCTTCGATCTTCAGGTCGTTTCCACCGGTCAGTCCTTTGATGAAATTTTTTACGCCGAACCGATTCTTATATTCATCAGCAACATCGGGGAGTTTATTCATCAGTTCACGATCCCGATCTGAGGGTGGGGTGACATCATCGTAAAAGCCGGGGATGAGGATTCGTTCATCGACTCCTTTCAGACTGCTCAATGCCCAAGTGAGTCTCCACGCGGCATTGGGCAGGATACTGCCACCCAACCCTGAGTGGACGTCAGTCCCGAGCGATTCGACCGAAAGTTCCACATAACAGATCCCGCGCAGACCGAGATATTGCATCGGTACTTCCCGGTGGTCCACTCCGCCAAACTCCCAGATGCATGCATCTGCCTTGAGTTTCTCAAGGTTGTCTGTGACGAAAGCGTGGAGGTGTTCGCTTGCGGTTTCTTCTTCGCCTTCAATGATGAACTTGATATTGCATGGAAGCTCGCCTTCTTCAGCCAGAAGCGCGTCAATGGCAAAGAGACGCGCGGTGAGATGACTCTTATCGTCACTCACGCCGCGACCGTACATCTTCCCGTCACGGATCTCTGGCTTAAAGGGTGGGGAGTCCCACAGCTCCAGCGGCTCGGGAGGCTGGACATCGTAATGATTGTAGATGAGTAATGTCTTGTCGCTTTTGCCTTTGCGTTCTGCGAATACAACCGGCGCGCCTTCGGTCTTCATGACCTCGGCGAGGAAGCCGCGTTTCTCCAACATGCTTTTCACCAACTCGGCGCATTCCTTGAGCCCAATATTCTGTGCGCTGATGCTTGGTTGAGCCACATAGGTTGATAACTCGGCAAGGTTTGCGTCTAGATTTTTTTCGATATAGGCATCCAGCTTTTTGTAATCGCTCATGATCTCTCCTTGGTTATTTATATAAATTTGCCAGCCAGTCTATGGAATAGAATCCCGCGTAGGCAAATAACGCCATTTTGAACGTCTGCCCGACCCAGCAAGCCAGCAGAAATTGCCAGAGAGGGATCTTGGAAATTCCAGCGGCTATGCCTGCCATGTCAAAAAAAGGATTGGGAATCGCAGATAAAGCGAGAATCACCCAGGCTCCATATTTTTTGATCCAGGGATTTATGCGGTTGTAAAGCTCGGTGTTTTCCACCACGCCCTGCCCGCTGTATCCGGCGAGATAGCCGGTCAGTTCACCGATCGCGCCGCCCGCTCCTGCGGCAAATGCCACCCCCAATGGGTTGAAAATACTGCCCATGGCAAAAACCACTGCCACGCCGGGCGCCGGCAGGATCACGGTTGCATTTGCCAAAAGTGCGACCAAAAAGATTCCCGGGTATCCATACGCGGCAAATTCTTCCACTTGATCGCGTATGCTGTAAATGAAAATTGTGATCCCTGCCACGGCAGCGAAGGCAAGGACGCGTAAAAAGACAACGCCAACCCCAGACCTTTTATGATCTTGAATTGGCGTTGTGTTCGTGCTGAAAGACTTGCCCTTTTGTGGTTTAGCTTTCTTCAATGGTAACGCGGATGATCTTCACGGCAGGCGCATTGACATTGCCCGGGTCGCGCGCGGGAATGGACATCAACACATCCAATCCTTCCACGACCTGACCAAAAACACTGTGCTTGTTATCCAGCCACGGGGTTGCAAGGTGGGTGATGAAAAATTGGGAGCCGTTGGTGCCGGGTCCGGCATTTGCCATGGAGAGGATGCCTTGCTTGTCATGTTTCAGGCTGGGATGGAATTCATCACCAAATTTGTAGCCGGGACCGCCGCGACCGGTTCCGGTCGGGTCGCCGCCTTGCACCATGAAGCTATCGATCACACGATGGAAGATCACGCCGTCGTAATAGCCTTCGCGGGAAAGGAAGACAAAATTATTCACGGTGTTGGGGGTTTTATCGGCGAATAATTGAATCACCATCGTACCTTTATCGGTTTCCATGTGAGCCTTATAGCTCTTCTTGGGGTCGATCTGCATTGCGGGCGGGGTGTTCCATTGTTTTGTCATGCTTAAATCTCCTTTGATTATTTGAGTAATGTTTCAATTCTTGCCACAACCATATCCAGCGCGGCGACATTATGCCCGCCTTCAGGGATGATGACGTCTGCGTATCTTTTTGAGGGTTCAACAAAATCCAGATGCATGGGGCGCACGGTCGCTTCATATTGTTTGATAACCGATTCTGTCGACCGGCTGCGCTCGCTGATGTCCCTCCGCAGGCGGCGGATAAATCGCACATCTGCATCGGCATCCACAAAGATCTTGACATCGAACAATTTGCGAAGCTCTGCCTCCACAAAGATCAATACGCCTTCCACAATGATCACGCCGCGCGGTGAGACGGTAAAGGTTTGGCTGGTGCGAGTGTCTGTGGCGAAATCGTAAATCGGGACTTCGACAGGCTGCAGATTACGTAAAGATTCGATGTGTTTGATGAGCAGTTCGGTTTCGAGTGAATGCGGATGATCGAAGTTGACTTCTCTTCTCAGGTTGGGCGGCAATCCAGCCAAGTCCTTGTAATACGAGTCGTGTTGCAGGTAGGCGATCTTATCTGCGCCGACCCGGTCCAGAATGGCTTGGGCAACTGTGGTCTTGCCGGAGCCTGATCCACCGGCGATACCGATGACCAAAGGGGTGTTGTGACTCATATTTTGATTATAGCCGATGAATAAAAAAACAGGCTTCGGGCAGAACCGAAACCTGTTTTTGTTTGTTGAATTGTGCTACTTGCGTTTGAACATTCCCGTGACTGCCTTCCAGATGGGGCAGCGATCATAGATTCCCATGAAGGAAAGAATGCCGCCAATACCCGCGATGAGCCAGTTGCTGGTGGAGATGCCGATCATAACGAATAAAGCACCAGCACCGAGCCGCAGCATTCTATCGAAAGGCGTGAGCGGAACCTTGACCTCTTTACCTTCTGAAAGTGATTCGAACATAGCGCGGTAGCCTGCTTCGTTCTGAGCTCCTGTTACTCGCGCCACCTCTTTTCCATTCTGTATGGCAATAACCGTTGGAATACCGAAGACCCGGAATTGTTCGAGCACTTCGCGTGAGTCGTCCGCATTGATCGGCATGAATTGAACCTTGCCGTTGTATTCCCTGGCGAGCTTATCCAGAATTGGTTTTGTCATCATGCATGGACCGCACCACGAAGCCCAAAAGTCAACGATGATGGGTTGTTCAGAAGAGGAAATTTTTTGTTCGAATTCGAGTTTGTTCATGATAAAAAGTGAGCGGATGAAGTTTCATCCGCTCGATTGGATTTGATTATTTGTAGGTGCTGAAGTTGAAGATGGTGTAGAGCGGGCAGAAGGAAATCACAGAGGTGAGAAGGAAAACAGCTCCGAGCACGACAAGCACGATCCCGAAGGTGCCGGTGACGATGCCGCCAAAATACAGATAAGCGAACAGGGCGGCGATCACGACACGGGCGATGCGGTCAACATTGGACATATTGCGTTTCATGGTTAAATCTCCTTTGGTTTTGTTTGATGTGCTTAGTATAGGAGGGATGCCGGTTTCTGTCTGTGACATTGTCACATAGCCGAGCGGGATCGTAAAAGCTCAAAATCCAGTACTTCGAGGGCACCGCGTCCCGAGCGGATGCTTCCATCATTTACGAAATCTTCAAGCAGGCGGCTGATCACTTCTCGCGAGCTGCCCAGTTCTGAAGCGATCTCCTGATGCGTGATCTTGATCGGGTTTTGCCGTTTTGCCATTTCAAGTAACAACGCAGCAACGCGGCGGTCCATGCGATGAAATGCAACTTCATCCACGATCGCCATTACGGTCGAGAGACGTTGAGATAAAAGATCGAAGACAAAGTCACGCCAAAGATCGAATCTCTTGACCCAATCACGGAAGACATCCGCAGGGATCATCACGGCTTCCGCATCCTGCTCCACCGTGGCGACGGCTGGAAATGTGTTCTGACTCAAAATGGCGTTTGCGGTCAGAATGCAGGAAGAGCCGTTCCCAAAGCGATAGAGCGTGATCTCACGTCCGGTGTCGCCGATCTTGTAGACACGTACCACGCCTGAGATGAGCAGCGCAATTGCCTCAACACGGTCTCCTTCAAGGAAAACATCGTGTCCGGCTGGGATGCGGGCGAAGAATGCCGCCTGTTGAAACTCGCGTTTGAACGACTTGTCTGCCATTTGCAGAAAAGGCAGTGAAAGTGTTGCGCGATCGAATTGTGAGGCGTCGATCATTTTATTTCAACGCAGTTATTATTGATGAGATCACTCAAAGCTAAACGCAAGTCCCACGGTGCCGGGACCAGTGTGTGAGCCCACCACAGGACTTACTTCCGCAAAAATGGTCTCAACTGGATTAAGTTGTTGGGCAGCGCGGTCCAGCAACGCCTTGGCGTCTTCGCTGGCATTCGCGTGCAGGGTGGCAATTCTGATATTGGATTTGCCGTTGACCTGCTCGGTGATCAATTCCAGCAGTCGGTCATGCGCCTTGGACTTGGTGCGGATCCTCTCCACGCCTTCCACCTTGCCCTCCTTCAAAGCGAGGATCGGCTTCAGTCCCAATGCGGAACCGATAAAGCGTTGAGCGCCGCCAATGCGTCCGCCGCGATGCAGAAACTCAAGTGTATCCACAGCGAAGAAAATGCCAGAGTTGCGGCGAGTTTTTTCAACAGCCGCCAGGCAGTCGCTAATGCTGGAGCCGCTTTCAACAGCGCGTGCGGCGGCTAAAACGATCAACCCCAGGCTCATGGAAGTGGAGAAGCTGTCTACAACAGTGACCTTTTCTCCGGCGGCTCCCATCATCTCTTTGCCCTGCATTGCAGACTGCATTGTTCCGGACAACTTGGATGAAATAAAGATGCCGAGAACATCGTATCCCTGATCGACCAATCCCTGAAAAGTGGATTGCATCGTAGCGGGAGACACCTGGGAAGTGGAAGGCATCTTCTTCGCAGTCTTCAGACGTGTGTAAAATTCAGAAGGCTGAATATCCACGCCATCTCGGTAGGTCTTTTCTTCCCAGATCAAAACCTGTGGCGTCACAGTGATGGAATGTTTTTTAATGAGTTCGGCGGGCAAAAAAGATGTGCTGTCAGTAACAATTGCGATTTTAGACATAATTTTCTCTCCATGAGGGGGTTGGAATTAATGCCCAATATTTTACCCCCAGTGGGGGATTGCGTATATGAAAATAAGATTTCTGCGCTCATGGTATAATGCGCCCCGACATTATGAAAAGCATTCTCTCAGGAGCCTATCTTGGCCTTTAACCCTATTAACTGGCTGTTAGGCCTTTTTTCCCTCGATATCGCCATTGACCTTGGCACAGCGAACACACTTGTTCATGTGCGCGGTAAGGGGATCGTGATCAACGAACCCTCATGGGTGACCGTTGATAAAAAACTTCGCCAGCCATTGGCGATCGGTCTCGAAGCAAAGGAAATGGTAGGGCGCACACCCGGTAACGTAGTGGTGGTGCGACCGATTCGCGATGGCGTGATCGCAGAGTTCGATGTGACTCAGGTCATGCTTGAATACTTCATCGGAAAAGTCCACGAGCAGAGTATGGTTCCCTTGCCGCGCCCGCGCGTGATCGTTGGTTTACCCACCGGCGTGACCGAAGTGGAGAAGCGCGCGGTTTACGACGCGGTGATGGCATCCGGTGCGCGCCAGGCCATGTTGATCGAAGAACCGATCGCTGCCGCGCTGGGAGCTGGTTTGCCCGTCGGAGAGATTCGCGGCTCGATGGTGGTGGATATTGGCGGCGGCACGACCGAAGTGGCCGTGTTGTCCATGAGCGGTGTGGTCGCATCCCGTTCACTGCGTGTGGCTGGCGATGAAATGGATCAGGATGTCGTTCAGTACATGCGGAATAAATACAATCTCCTGATCGGCGAAGGAAATGCCGAGCAGATCAAATGGCAGATCGGTTCTGCGTACCCATTGCAGCCCGAAAAAACAATGGAAGTACGTGGACGAAATCTGGTTACCGGCTTGCCCGAGACTGTTGAAGTTTCCTCGATCGAAATTCGTGAAGCCCTCGCGGGTTCGGTGCAGGTCATCATCGATACCGTCCGCGATGCGCTGGACGAGATCCCGCCCGAGATCGTAGCGGATTTGATGGATATTGGCATCTGTCTGGCTGGCGGTGGTGCGCTCCTGCAGGGATTAGCCGAGCGTCTAACCGATGAATTGAAGCTGCGCGTTTGGGTGGCTGAAGATTCCCTCACATGCGTTGCGCGCGGCGCAGCCATGATCTTTGAAGACCTGCCGACCTTGGGTCGTTATCTGGTAGGCTTGGAACGTGGCAGTACTCGCCATCTTCCGGGCTAACCTCCCTCTGGCATTGCCAGAAGAAAAGTTATGAATTCCCGTTCTTTACAAACAACGATCATTTTCCTGGTAGTGGGGGGGATTCTTGCTTTGGCGTTTGGCGGCTTTTTTGGCTCCACGTCCAGGCAATTTAACTCTGCATTGATCGAACTACAAACCTGGATCTCCACCCGTTATCTTGGCTTTCAAGATTTTGTCACCGCGCCTCGCGATATTGTGTCTCTTCGTGCGCGCAACACGGAATTGGAAGCGCAGGTTTCGCAGTTGCAAGCCCAGGTGATCGAACTTCAGCAAAGGGTCAACGAAACCGAGATCCTTGCTGCGTTGGTGGATTTTTCCCGCACGAATCCCGAGAGCACATACAAAGCAGCGGCAGTCATTGGCCGCGACCCAAGCCCATTCCTGCACTACGTCATTATCAACCGCGGCTCGAACGATGATATCCGTCGCGGCATGCCGGTTGTGACCAATCAGGGTTTGGTCGGCCGCGTGGAAGCGGTGATCGCAGATGCAGCCCGGGTGCAACTCATTACCGACCCCGCTTCAGCCATAAATGTCTATTTGCAAAATGCGGACACTGACGCCGTGTTGATGGGTTCGGTCACTGGTGACGTATCTTTGGATATGATTTCGCAGGATGTCCCGGTGGAGGCAGGCGATCTTATTCTGACCTCCGGCTTGGGTGGCGGTTATCCTTCGGACTTGCCTCTCGGGCAGGTGGTTACGCTCCGCAGCCTGGAGTTTGAACTCTTTCAACAGGCTACTGTGCAACCTGCTGTAGACTTCACCCGTCTTGAGATCGTATTGGTGATCACCAACTTCCGTCCTGTGGATATTTCTCCGCTGGAGCCTTAGTCTTCCCCTCTTCCAATACAAATGCGAAATATTATCGCTTTTCCCTTGATCGGATTGGCAGTGATTTTACAATCTGCTGTGGTCAGCCAGATCAGACTTCTCTCTGGTTATGCAGACTTGATTCTGTTGATGCTGGCGGCCTGGGCTTTGCAGGAACGGGCGAAATCCATCTGGCATTGGACGGTGCTTGCCTGCGCCATGCTGGCTTTTTTTTCGAGCATGCCCTGGCCGGTGACGTTCGCAGGGTATTTCGCAGTGGTATTGATCGCGCAGGCGCTTCAAAGGCGGGTGTGGCAGGCTCCCATGCTCGCGATGTTCAGCGTCACTTTTATCGGAACTTTGTTTATAAATCTATTGTCCTTTGTTGTGTTGCGTGTTTTGGGCACTCCGTTCGCTTTTGATGATGTGATAGGATTGATCACGTTGCCTAGTCTGTTACTTAATATGTTGTTCTCAATCCCGATCTATACTTTTATGCGTGATCTGGCGCTTTGGGTCTATCCTTTAGAGGAGTATGAATGAGTTCAAATTCGTTGCCGCGTCCCGCTCGATTTGAGACATGGCGGCTTGCCGCGGTATATCTTGTTGTGCTTTTTGTGTTCTCAGGGTTGATCTATCGGCTTGTATATTTGCAGGTGCTTCAAGGGGAAGATTGGGTGGCTCTTGCTGTGGAAAACTACAAAGACGAGATCAGCGTTCCCGCCCCGCGTGGGATCATCTATGACAGAAATGGGAACGTGCTTGCCCGCAACCTTGCGTCCTACAATGTGGTTATCACACCTGCCGATCTCCCTAATGACGAGTCGGATATTCAGCGCATTTACCGTGAACTTTCAGACTTGATCGAAGTTCCCGTTGGCGGACCGGTGACTGATGAATCTTTGGAAGAGGCCAAGTTATTCGCCGCCTGCGTGCCAGGACCCGGCATTGGTCAGCTTGTTGCCTTGCAGGATACGCTTGCTCCTTACAGCGCAGTAAAAGTTAAGTGCAATGTCAGCACTGAAGTAGCTCGGGTGGTTGAGGAGAATTCAGTTGACTGGCCCGGTGTGACGGTTGAAGTGGAACCGATCCGCGATTATCCAACCGGCTCGTTGACCGCAGCCCTGGTGGGCTTTCTTGGACCGATCCCTGCCTCTCTTGAGGATGTTTACATCGCACAGGGGTTTGAGCCCAATCGTGACAAAGTTGGGTATGCCGGTGTGGAAGATTCCATGCAGGATGTACTTGCAGGGCGCAATGGTTCGCGTGTCGTTCAGCTCGATGTGGCTGGACAGGAACTTCGCAATCTGGAGCCGCCTCGTCCCACAGTGCCGGGCAATAATGTATACCTCACCATTGATACACGCCTGCAAGCCCTGGCAGAAGCTTCCTTGATCCAGGAGATCAATTTCTGGAACACCTTCTTCAACCGCGTGCGTATCTCCAGTGGTGTAGTGATCGCGATGAATCCGAAGACCGGTGAGATCCTGGCAATGGTCTCGTACCCCACATATGAAAATAATCGTTTTGCGCGTCTCATCCCTTCTTATTATTACGAACAGTTGAGTCAGGATCCGCGCAAGCCGCTGTTGAATAATGCGATCTCGGCCGAGTTTCCGCCGGGCTCGGTCTTCAAATTATCTACTGCCACTGGCGCTTTTAATGAGGGCATCGTGGATCTAACCTCCATTGTTGATGCGCCCGGGCAATTGGAATTATGCGAGAAATTTAATCCAACAGATGTTTGCACGGGGTTGAATACTCGACCCTTCGTCGATCATATTTTTGAAAAGAAACCAGAAGGATTCGGCCCGATCAGTTTCCTTCAGTGCATTGCGTATTCAAGCAACGTGTGTTTTTACAAGCTTGGCGGCGGTTATCAAGACGAGATCGAGCAGGGATTGGGCATCGAGCGTTTGCAGCAATATGCCCGCGCGCTCGGCTACGATCAGCAGTCTGGGATTCAACTGAAAGGTGAGCAAGATGGGCTGATCCCGGACCCGCAGTGGAAGCGTATCAATACAGGCGAGAACTGGTCCACTGGCGACACTTATATTGCGAGCGTAGGTCAGGGATATGTACTTGCCACTCCGCTTCAAATTCTGATGTCTGGCGCAACGATCGCCAATAATGGAAAACTCATGCAACCGACCGTCATCCGTGAAGTGACCGACGGAGATGGAAACCCGGTGGAAGTCTGGTTTAATCCTGAGGATTTTTCGATCACAGATTTCGAGACCCCCGGCAGCTATCAGATATCTCCGTTTACACCCAACACGAAATGGGATGTCACTACAACTCCGCTCATTCAAAGTTATTCCTGCGGAGATGGGTACTGCAGTCTGGACGAGGAAGACCTCAAGGTCATTCGCCCCGAGGCTGTTCAGGCAGTTCGAGCAGGGACGCGGCTGGCAGTTACCGATCCGCTCTTCGGCACGTTGTATGATGTTTTCAATGATTTTCCCATTGCGGTCGCGGGAAAGACCGGCACGGCTGAGTATTGTGATGATGTGGCCCGCGCAGCCAATCGATGTAACTTTGGTTCATGGCCCACTCATTCCTGGACTTTGGCTTACGCTCCCTATGAAGACCCAGAGATCATTGTGGTCGCGTTTGCTTACAATGGCGGCGAGGGTGCCAGCGTGGCTGCGCCGATCGTTTCTCGGGTCATCAAGGGATACTTTGAGCTCAAGGCTATCGACATTGCGCAGGGAAACCCGTCCGTGGAACCATAGCAGGTGCTTCACAATTATTCATTTTTATGGGAACCGTCAGGTATAATTTGGAGAATTCGTCACCAGGTGCAGCAATGGAGCAGACAACATCACTTGTACAGATCAAAGGAATACGCGACGGGCTTCTGGCGACCTTTTTGGATGCGCCATGGGAAGACCAGTGTGCCGCTCTGCTTGCACAAGTAGATGAACGTCCCGCCTTTTTTCAAGGGGCGAGGCTCGCGATCGATGTTGGCAGCCAGGCGCTGAAGGTCAATGACCTTGTGGATTTGCGCGACAGGCTTTCGGAAAGAAGCATCACCCTGTGGGCGATCGTCAGCGAATCTCAGGTCACCGAGCACACCTCTCAATTGCTTGGGTTGGCGACCCGGATCTCCAAGCCCCGTCCGCAGGAACAAGTGCATCATGAAGTCGTTTCGAGTGACACCGCCTTGTTTGTTGCAAAGACCCTGCGCTCAGGAACTAGGGTTGAGTACCCAGGAAATGTAGTTGTGATGGGTGATGTTAATCCGGGAGCCGAGATCATTGCCGAAGGCAATGTGATCGTCTGGGGACGTGTTCGTGGCACGATCCACGCCGGATCGAAGGGAGACCGGGCAGCTTTTATCTGTGCGCTCGATCTTTCAGCTATTCAACTCCGTATTGCTGGCGAAACATCCGCAATGCTGAAGCCGCAAAAAGACCCAAAGCCTGAGATCGCCACCATTAACAGCGAAGGGCGATTGCAAGCCGAACTCTGGCATCCGGGCTAATCTAATTTATAGGAAACGCTATGACCGCTCAAGTGATCACTGTTACTTCTGGGAAAGGCGGCGTGGGAAAGACCACAGCCGTAGCCAACCTTGCCACCGCGCTAGCCGCTGATGGCAGGAAGGTCGTTTGTATGGATGGCGATATTGGCTTGCGCAATCTCGATGTGATCATGGGTCTTGAAAATCGTATCGTCTACGATATTGTGGATGTCATCGAGGGGCGCTGCAAGCTTAAGCAGGCGATGATCCGCGACAAACATTACCCCGACCTGTATCTGATCCCTGCCGCGCAGACCCGCGATAAGAACGCGGTTTCCCCCTCAGACATGATGCGCATCTGCAATGACCTGAAGCCGGATACTGATTTCATCATCATTGACTCGCCTGCTGGCATTGAGCGCGGATTTAGAAACGCCATCGCTGCTGCTGACCGAGTCCTTGTGGTGACCAACCCGGAGGTCAGCGCGGTGCGTGACGCCGATCGGGTGGTGGGTATATTGGAAGCAGAAGAAAAAGGCAGCCCGTCCCTGATCTTGAATCGCTTAAATCCCACGCTGGTGAAGAACAATGACATGCTCTCTCCCGAGGATGTGCTTGATTTGCTTGGCATTCAATTGATCGGCATTGTCCCTGAGGACGAGTCTGTGATCATTGGTTCGAATCGCGGCGCTCCGGTTGTGACCGATGCCAAGAGCCGCGCAGGTCAGGCGTTTAGAAATATTGCGAGGCGTATTCAAGGACATAATGTTCCCTTCATGGATCTCGAACAGCAAGGCGGTTTGTGGGGCGCGATCCAGAAATTGACGGGGAGGAAGTAATATGAACTGGTTTACCCGAAAAAGCAGCGCGTCGAGCGCAAAAGAGAGACTCCAACTTGTTCTGGTGCATGACCGCACCGATCTGACCCCTGCTCAGTTGGAGGATCTGAAGAACGAACTACTCGAAGCCATCTCGCATTACATCGAGATCGATCCTGACGCCGTTCAAATTGGATTGGAACGTGACGGTCGATCTCAAAGGCTGGTTGCTGATATTCCCCTGAGGGGTGTTTCGCGCCATCGCCCCGGCTGATTTCTTTTCTTACTGAGGAGGCACGGATCAGCTTGATGCGCTTTTGCGCAAAGGTTGCATCCGTGTTTTTTTTATTATGTCTCGAGAACTTTCCTGGCGAAATTTTGACTTCCTTCTATTGGGCGCGATCGTACTTGCGTCCTCTTTTGGCACAGCCATGATCCGCTCGGCTGTGGCAGGGAATGAAGTTCTGCAGCCGTTGATCACCCGGCAGGTGTACTTTGCCATTCTGGGTGTGGTTGTGATCTTTGTGGTCGCATCCATTGATTACAAGTATTGGCTTGCTTTATACCGCCCGATCTACTTTGGGATCATTGCATTCCTCATCACATTGACCGGTTTCGGTCAGTCTGCTTTCGGCGCGCAGCGTTGGTTCACGGTGGGTGTGCTCTTCCTTCAGCCGACCGAGTTTGCCAAGATCGTTGCGATCATTGTGCTTGCCCGCTATTTCGATAAAGCCCAATATCAGCCAAAGGATCTGCGTTGGGCCTTCGGTGGATTTTTGTGGGCCTTCGGGTTGATCATTTGGATCCTGCTTCAGCCGAACCTGAGTAACGTGATCGTGTTGGCGGTCATCTTCTTTGCGATGTTGTGGATCAATGGGCTCGAGGTTAAGCAGGTGGTTATTTTGGGATTATCAGCCATTGGGCTGGGCGTCCTTGCTTTTCCCTTTCTTGAGCCTTATCAACAGGGAAGGATCATCACATTCCTTTTCCCGAACCCGAACGAAACCTACGGGAATCGTTTCAACATTGAGCAGGCGTTGATCGCCATTGGCTCTGGCGGATTGTTCGGTCAGGGATACGGTCATGGCACGCAGACACAACTCCGCTTTTTGAAGGTGCGCCATACCGACTTTATTTTTGCCGCAAGCTCGGAAGAGTTTGGGTTGATCGGCGCCATGCTGATCATTTTGACCCTGGCGTTCATTGTCTGGCGCTGCATCCGCGCGGCGCAAAAAGCCAGCGACGTAGCTGGGTCCATGCTTGCATTTGGTGTGGCGATCCTGATCTTTTTTCAAGGCGCGGTCAACATCGCCATGAACCTGAGCGTGGTGCCGGTCTCCGGGCTGCCCCTGCCATTCATCAGTTATGGGGGAAGCGGTCTGACCGCTTTAATGCTTGGCATTGGGCTGGTCGAGTCTGTCGTCATGCGCCAAAAACAACTGGAATTTTAGTTTTCATCAATCGGCGTTTTTTACGCTGGCATCAAGGAGAAACCTCTTGTCTATCAAACCCGCACGTACCCGCTTCGCGCCATCGCCCACTGGGCATTTACACCTTGGGGGAGCGCGCACCGCACTCTACGCATATCTGCTCGCAAAGAAAACGGGCGGACAGTTTATCCTGCGCATTGAAGATACCGACATTAAACGCACTGTCCCCGGCGCAGAGCAAGAGATCATGGACGGTTTGCGCTGGCTTGGGCTTGATTATGATGAAGGACCAGACATCGGCGGAAACTTCGGCCCCTATCGCCAGACAGACCGGCGCGAGATCTATCAGGCGCATGCCAAGACCCTTGTTGATAGAGGTCACGCCTACCCATGCTTTTGCACCCCCGAGCATCTCGATAAAGTTCGTCAGGAGCAGATGAAGCGCAAGGAAAACCCGCACTACGACGGTACCTGCCGAGCGCTGGCTCCCGATGAATCCGCCCGACGCATCGCCAATGGCGAGCCTTACACCATCCGTTTCAAGATTCCGCACGAAGGTGTGACGGTTGCGCACGACCATCTGCGCGGCGACATCGTCACCGAGAATAAGCAGCTGAATGATCAGGTCATTCTCAAGACAGACGGCATGCCCACCTATCATCTCGCCGCAATGGTGGATGACCACGAAATGCAGATCACCCATGTTGTGCGCGGATCTGAATGGCTGGGGACTTTCCCTTTGCATGTCAACATTGTCCGCGCGTTCGGTTGGGAAGAGCCGGTCTGGGCGCACCTCTCTGTTTTTCTCAAGCCGAGCGGTAAAGGCAAAATGTCGAAGCGCGATGCGCCCGATGCCATGAAAGACGGTTACTCGGTCTTCATCAAAGATATGCAGGAACTTGGTTTCACCCCGGAGGGCGTATTGAATTGGTGCGCGTTGATGGGGTGGGGCGTGGCTGAAGATGATGTGATGACCACCGCTCAAATGATCGAGCGATTTGATATCGGTCATCTGACTCCCTCTCCTGCGGCGGTCAACTTCCAACGGCTGGATCATTTCAACGCGACTCACATCCGGCTCCTGACGACCGAAGACCTGGCAGCCCGCGTCAAGCCTTACTTTACCCGCAACGGACTCAATGTGGACGATGGCATTCTGCTCAAGATCGTGCCGCTCATTCGCGAGCGCCTTACAACCCTGGATGACTGCCTGTCATTTGGCAGCTTTTTCTTCAAGGAGGATGTTTCTCCCGCCGCCGAAGATTTGATCGCGAAGGGACTCGATGCGAAACAGTGCGCAGAGATCGCTCGAAGGTCGCACCAGATCCTTGCGGAGCAGCCCGCTATCAGTCACGAAGGAAGCGAGCCGCCCATGCGGGCGTATGTCGAATCTTCCGGCTTCAGTGCAAATCAGGTATTCGGCATCCTGCGTGTAGCGGTGACAGGGCAAAAAGTCAGCCCTCCGTTATTTGAGTCAATGGAAGTGATCGGGAAAGAGAAATGCCTGGCGCGAATCCAGAACGCGGTTGAGATCCTCGAGAAAATGTAAATGATTAAAGTTCAAAGAGACCGGGCAGCAGCCTGGTCTCTTTTGTTTTATCAATCTTTCGTATAGGCAATTGTCAGCGCTGAGATATTGACCCCGCTTATGCTGACTTCGATGGGTTTGCCTTTGATCTCCGCTTCCGGAGGGATCATGTCCATGGCTTCTTTTGAGATCAAGATCTCGCCGGCGGTGCCAATGTCTTCGCCCATTTTGCAGGCGCGGTTGACAGCATCGCCGAACACATCTTCGTTGTTCACGATAAGGATCTTTCCATAATCGATCCCGATGGAGATGTGAATATCGAGGTCGTCAGAGGTGAGCAGGTTGGCTGAGTTGTAGGCATGTTGAAGCGAGATCGCCGCGCGGACCGCCGAAAGGGGGCTTGGAAAAACTGCAAAGCAATTATCCGCTTCGAACTTGATGACCCTTCCATCGTGACCTGTGACGATGGGCTCGGCTGTCAATTGCATCCGCCGCACCATGGAGAGGTAATGCACGATGCCATATTTTCGGGTGAGCAGAGAGAAGCCCGACATATCCAGAACGAGGACGGTGTTCTCCCGGCCGTATTCCCGCCAGATCGTTTCTTCGAGTATTTTGCGCTCGTTGGAATTTGATTCCTGCGAAAAGCCCAGCAGCAGATCGTGAAATTTTATTTTCTGTGGCGTCATATTGACCTCTTGTGTTCATTATAACGAAAAGGTCATGGAGGGACATTATCCTTCCATGACCTTTTTTTATTAACTATCTCCCGGCTCATCTGCCATGCGGACGACGCGCGGGGTGAATTTTCCGATCACATCCACCAGATTTTGCTGGGCGGCGATGACCTCGTCGATGGGCTTGTAAGCCTGCGGGGATTCGTCCATGCCGCCGCCAAGCAGGGTCACTCCGCGCTCTTTGAGATAATCGTTCCGCGCGGATTTGCTGATCGAATTGAGGGCGGTCTTGCGGCTCATCAACCGACCTGCGCCATGCGACGCCGATTCGATGGATTCGCTCACGCCCCTGCCGCGCACAACGTAACCGGCATCTCCCATCGAGCCGGGGATCATGCCAAACACGCCCTTGCCTGCGGGAGTTGCGCCTTTGCGATGCACGACAAC
The DNA here is from genome assembly GCA_017985935.1 of Anaerolineales bacterium. Lineage (GTDB taxonomy): Bacteria > Chloroflexota > Anaerolineae > Anaerolineales > Villigracilaceae > Villigracilis. Next base: position 23,381 of record JAGNWT010000018.1, read on the forward strand.
TTTCCGTCCATCGGGCAGGGTTTCATGCCAGGCAAAGTTGTGGTGATTTTCCACCACCGCAGCTTCCTTAAGCCCGACGGAGGCGGCAACCCGCTTGTGGATGATGTAATGATTCGCCGATGCAAACCTGCCCGCCAGTTCCATTGAAAGCCAGTATTCCTGACCGTCTTCTGAATTGAGCGAAAGCCACGCAAGGTGACGCACGCTTTTGTCGAGGTCGGGGTGCTTTTCCATCGCGAGTTTGCTGTAATGGTTGGCGATCTTCGCGCCGACTCCGCGTGAGCCGCTGTGTGAAAGCAGGGCAAGGTACTCTCCCGGCTCCAAACCGAACGCCGGCTCGTGCAGGCGGAATGAGCCCCATTCTACAAAGTGGTTGCCTGTGCCGCTGGTGCCGAGTTGGTTCATGGCGGTGTCTTTCAAAGACCGCAGCTGGCGGGTGGCGTACCAGGCTTCGTCGTCGAGCACTTCATGGTTGGCGCGCTTCGCACCGGTCCACTTGGCGCCCATGCCAAAAGCGGTTTCGTTCCACAAGGACTCTTCGAACATACCTTTCTTTTGTCCGAGAAGATGCGGTGAGACCTCGTAAAGCGAGAGCCGCATGCGGCAGGCAATATCCACGCCGACCGCGTACGGGATGACGACGTTGTCTGTTGCCAGCACGCCGCCAATGGGGAGACCGTAACCAACGTGGGCGTCGGGCATGAGCGCTCCTGTCACAGTGACCGGCAGGCGCATGGCGTTTTCCATTTGCTTGATGGCTTCGGCGTCAATGTGATCCTCGCCCCAGATCGGGAAGGGAATCGGTTCTTCGCGCAAAGTTTCTTCCGAGGTTTCGTCTCCTTGTGTGATGCGGAGATATTCCCGCGCGAGGTCGGCGAAGGTTTGATCGGCGAGGAAACTGCCCGGGGCTTGCCGAACAGCTTCCAGTTGGGCAAGAGCGGACTCGCGGTCCACGCCCTGATTGATGAGTTGATTGCCGGCTTCTTTTGCAAGCCCGATGATCTTACCGTCGGGCCAATTGTTGAGTTTCAGGATCTTTCCTGTGATGATGTCCATTTTGCTATTCCTTGATGATGGACCATATTCTGTTTCCATCATCCTTGCTATATCGGATCCGGCGGGCTGCAGGGACCTTCGCAAGTGAGGGTTGTGAAGACCTCTGCCTGCAAGACCCATTCGCCTTTTGTCGTCCGCTGCCATTTGGCGGCGTACACGCCAGACGCGTTAATTAATACTCCATTGGCAGTGTATGTTCCCTGCCAGTTTCCAAGTTCTTCCGCGATGCCCCAGGATTCGTTGGCGGTGATCTCCCGCGGGGTTCGACGATAAACCGCGGTTGGGTCGTTCTGGAACAGGCTTGCCCAACGCTGGTCTTCCTCGTCTGCTCCGTGGAATTGGTCGCTGCGCCCGGTGATGAGGTGATAGGTTGGCGCGAGCAGCGGGTGGATGCGTCTGGGGTCCTTCTCTGCGATGGCAAGGTTGAAGCGTTCGCGCGCAGAGCGGATGAGGTCAGTTGAGGTGAGGTGTTGAGACATGCTGTTTATTTCCTTTTTGTTCAAAGCAGGGGCGTGGCCTATGGGGCAAATATTTTTTGTCAACCCTGACGGGTTGCCCATGCGATTATGCGGTTTCTTCCATTTTCCACAACTCGCGCATTTCCGGACTGGTTTCAAGCAGTTCTTCGAGCGTGCCTTGTGATTCGATCCGGCCATCCTTGAGGACGATGATGTGGTCAGCGCGGCGCAAAAGCGGACGGCGGTGAGAGACCACCAGACAAGTGAGCTCATTTTCAGCGGCGAAGATGCGTTCCCAAAGTTGACCCTCGGTCTCGACATCCAACGCGCTGGAGAGGTCGTCGAAGACGACCAGTTCCGCTTCACGGATGAACATGCGAGCGGCGGCGGTGCGCTGACCCTGTCCGCCGGAAAGTTTGACCCCGCGTGCGCCGACCATTGTTTCGAGGTCATCGTCGAGTTGTTCGAGGTCTCTGTCCATGACGGCAAGTTTGGTCGCTTTGTAAATATCGTCGTCAGTTTTGTTCAGCCCAAGCAGGATGTTATTCCGCAGGGTGTTGCTGAACAAGCGCGGGACTTGCGCGGTGTAGGCGCAGCGCGGCGGGACAAAGAAATCTCCGGGTGCTGTGACGAGTTCGCCGTTCCAGCGGATCTCGCCCGAGTCCACTGGGAGTAATCCCAGCAGGGCGCGGAGCAGGGTCGTTTTGCCAGAACCGATGCGCCCGGTTATCACTGTCAACTTGCCACGCTGGATGTTGAGCGATATATCGTCTATGCCGTTCGATGTTCCAGCGTAGTGAAATGTCAGACGGTCAGCGACCAGACTGCTGAGTGAGTCTGATGCGCTTTTCGTTGCGTAGGTCACGCTCGGGAGTTCTCCATCCAGATCAATCGGAGCGTGCTCAACGAGGGCATTCAACGGAGCGTTTTCCATCAGGCGATACATGCGCTGTACTGAAACGCCAAGCTGTTTGTAGCGTGCAGTGAGCATGCCCGCAAATGTGGTCAGGTCGCCCATGCTTTGCAGCAGGTAAACGAAGAGCGAGAAATCGCCGAGGGTGAAATTACCCGTGCGCATGGACTGACCGACGAGGACGAGAATGACTCCCGTGCCAAGCGTGGAAGTATTGCGGTAGATCGAGCCAAGCACTTCGTCGAAAAGTTTTTCACGGACGGTGAGTTTTTGACGCTCGTCGTTGAGTTTGTGAAAGTGCTCAATGACTCCTTTTTCAGCATTGGCGATCTTGACTGCCTGCACTGCGCCGAAAAATTCACCGATAAAGCCGGTAACCTTGCCCGAGGATTGCCGCGACGCTGTTCGATAATGTTCAATTCGTTTGGTCGCCAGGTTCGCGATGACACCAACAATAAACACCGGCACAAGCGACATGACCGTAACCTGCGGACTGATGCTGGTCATCAAGGCGATGGCATAGATGATGATCGCCAGCCCGACCATGATGTCATTGACGAGAATGACGAAGAGCGGAATTTCTATCACATCATTTTTGAAGCGGCTTACGGCTTCTCCCGCCGAGTCTGGCAGGGTGGATGCGCCGGGACGCTTGAGGATGTGGCTCAGTAGATTCTTTCGCAACAGAGTTCCCATGTCTGCGAAGATGGGGACGTCGGCATAATAAAATCCGTAACTCGCGACGACACGCCCGACCCATGTGGCGCCGAGAAATGCGACGATCGCCCAAATGCCGAAGGTGAGCTGTGCCGCGCCGGTCACCATATCGAAGAAAGCCTTGATGATGAGCGCGGGCGCAACCTGCCAGCAAAAGCGGATGAGCGCGACGGAGATCAGGTCGATGAACCACAACCACGGGCGGAAGAGGGTCATTTGCCAGATGACTTTCCACGCGGGGAGAGCGGGTACTTTTTGTTCGAGGGTTGTTTCCATATTAAAACTCTTTCTTCACCACAAAGGAGATAAAGGGTCGCAAAGAAAAAAACTTTGTGATACTTTGTGGTTGAATATTTTATGCCAGTACTTCTTCCATGCCGGTTTGCAGTAATCGATAAAAGCGTGAGCTCGGATCGGCGGCAAGGTGTTCGCGGTTGCCGTATTCGGCGACGCCGCCGTTATCCAGGATCAGCACTTCGTTCGCGCGGTGAAGCGTATCCAACCGATGCGCGATGACGATGGCGGTGCGGTTCTTGAGCAGTTTATCGATGGCGTGTTCAAGCCGCTGTTCAGTGGCGGGATCAAGCCGCGACGAGGCTTCATCAAGAATGACCAGACTTGGATTTCGCAGGAAGACTCGTGTGAAAGCGAGCAGTTGCGCCTCACCCGCCGACAGAGATCTTGATCCTGTTTCAAGTTCAGTATCCAAGCCTTTGGGAAGAGCACGATACCAATCGCCGAGTTCGAGTTCTTCAAGGGTTGCGATGATCTTCTCATCGGGAATGGTTCTGTCGAAGAAGGTCAGGTTTTCGCGGATGCTGGCTCTGAAGAGCTGGACATCCTGCGTGACGATGGCGATCTTCTGCCTCAAAGATTCCACTTTGGCTTCGCGGATATCCACGCCGTTGACCTTGATGCTTCCCGCGTTCACATCATACAGGCGGAAGATCAAACGACCGATGGTGGTCTTTCCGCTGCCTGTGCGTCCCAGCAAACCCAGGATCGAGCCGGCCTTCAAGCCAAATGAGATGTTTTCGAGAACATGGTCATCTCCGTTGTAGGAGAAGGTCACGCCATCAAAGTCCAATGCCAGAGGCTGAGAGTCTGCAACGGAGATTTCGCCATTGCCATCCAGCACTTCAGGCTTGAAATTGCGAAACTCGGTCAGTCGTTCCACACAGGCGCCGATGGTCTGAAAACTTTCGATCTCGTGGGTCATTGCCCAGAACGGTTCTTCGAGCAGGTTGATGTAATGCACAAAAAGATAAACCGTACCAATGGTGACCAGCCCGGCGGTGAACAGCCAATATCCGCTGATAATGGCGAGCAGTGTGCCGAAAGTGAGGGCGAACCCCATCGCGTTCTCGATGATCCAGCGTTTGAAATGCGCCAGACGGTTGTGCTGCAGGATCTCTTTTTGGTGACGGAACAATTCGCGGATAGAGAAATCCACTGCGCCGCTGGAGCGAATGTCTTCGGTGCCTGCAAGCTGCTCTTCGATGAATCCGTACAACTGCGCTTCGGCTTCGCGTCTCGCTTTTTGATGCGGCACGGCAATGTCTTTCAACCTGCCGAGGATCAGGATGGTCGCCGCGGAGTACACCGAAAAAGCCAGACCCGCGCGCCAATCTTCTACGAAAAGGGCGGCGAGGATCCCTATGAGCAGGAGTCCATTGGCGATGAGGTTGAGCGCAAACTCGGAAAAGAAGGTTGCCAGTTCGGTCACATCGCCGTCAATGCGTTCGATCAACTCGCCAGGAGTGCGGTCATTGTGAAAGCGCATATCGAGGTAGAGCGCGTGCTCCGCGAGTTCAGCACGCAGGGCGTTGGTTGCGCTCCATGCCACGTTTTCGCCGAGGTACTTTACCGCCACAGAGACTACCTGCTGAATTAGGGCAATGCCAATGAAAGCCAGAGCAGTCCAGGTCAGGGTGCGGAGCGGTTCGCCCGCGAGGGCGTCATCAATAAAGACGCGCATGATCTGCGGGGCAACGATCCGCAAGCCGATGCTTCCAAAAAGCAAGACAGCAAGCAGGATGAACCGTCCCTTTTGCGGGCGGATGTGTTCGGAAAGCAGGTTCCAGTATGATTTGAGCGGGATGTTCATAGTTCACCAAAATTGTTAAAAGAAAAACACGGCGCGTGGTGCGCCGTGTTTGTAAACACACAGGATCGATGACCGGGACTTAAGGACGGTCAACAGGCGCACTTCGAGATGGGTTGAATGTACGAATGTTTCTATGCAGCAAGTTCATTTGAAGTGCGCTCCTTTCTTTGAAATTTAATTACGCTGTCAGTTTACATTAGAGTTGGATTAATTGTCAAGACTATTTTGATTTTTTCTCGGTCTTGCTCCAACTATCCTTGAGATTGACCGTCAAATTGAAGACAAGCTTCTCCGGAGTCGAATCCGGGTCGGCACAGAAATAGCCGGTACGCTCGAATTGAATGCTCTCGCCGACCTTCGAGTTGGCCAGGGAAGGCTCCACAAATGCGCTCTCGATCACTTCCAGTGACTTGGGGTTGAGAATGGATTCCAACTCGCCATCATCGGGGCGTTCCACGGTAAAGAGCTGATCGTACATACGCACTTCGGCTGGGAGGGCGTGTTCTGCAGAAACCCAATGGATCGTGGACTTTACCTTGCGTCCATCCTGAGCGTCGCCGCCACGGGTGGTCGGGTCGTAAGTGGCATGGACTTCGATCACTTCACCGGCATCGTTCTTCACGACATGCGTACATTTTACAAAATAGGCGTAACGCAGACGGACTTCGTTGCCCGGGTACAAGCGGAAATATTTCGGCGGTGGGGTCTCGCGGAAGTCATCCTGCTCGATGTAGATGACCTTCGAGAAGGGAACTTTGCGTGTGCCGGCGTTCTGGTCTTCGGGGTTGTTGACCGCGTCCAGCTCCTCGCTCTGACCTTCGGGGTAATTGTCGATGATCAACTTGAGCGGCTTCAAAACCGCCATGCGGCGCAACGCGCGTTTGTTCAGGTCATCGCGGATGATGGCTTCGAATTGCGCCATCTCCACCCAGCTGTCGTTCTTGGTTTCGCCCAGCCCGGTGATGAAATTAATGATCGCTTCCGGAGTCACGCCGCGACGGCGCAATCCGCGCAGCGTGGTCAGGCGCGGGTCATCCCAGCCTTTTACTATTCCCGTTTCCACCATCTTGCGCAGCTTGCGCTTGCTCATCATGGCGTAGGTCAGGTTGAGGCGCGAAAATTCGATCTGCCTGCTGGGGAAAGCCCCCAGTTTTTCAAGGAACCATTCATACAACGGGCGATGGATGATGTATTCGTTCGAACAAAGCGAGTGGGTCACACCTTCCATCGAGTCATTCTGTCCGTGCGACCAATCGTACATTGGGTAAATGTGCCACTTGTCGCCGGTGCGGTGATGATGCGCGTTCATGATGCGATACATGACCGGGTCACGTAAAAGCAGGTTGGGGTGAGCCATGTCGATCTTGGCGCGCAGAACGCGGCTGCCTTCGGGGAATTCGCCATTCTTCATGCGCTCGAGCAGATCAAGATTTTCCTCCACCGGGCGGTTGCGATATGGAGAATCCACGCCGGGTTTGATGGCTGATTCGGTCTCGCTCCACTTTGTGCCTTTGGGTAGGGTGCCGCGCCCGGCGCTCATCTCTTCCTGAGTCTGGTCATCCACATAGGCAAGCCCTAACTTTACAAGGCGCACTGCCCACTCATAGAGCAGGTCAAAGTAATCGGAAGCGAATGTCAATTTTGCCCATTGAATTCCGAGCCAGGAAGCATCCTCTTGAATGGCATGCACGAAAGCGGTTTCTTCCTTCGATGGGTTGGTGTCATCAAAGCGTAGATACAGCTCACCGCCAAATTCCTTCGCGGTGAAGTAATCGATCAAAAATGCTTTTACATGCCCAATGTGTAAAAAGCCGTTCGGTTCGGGAGGCAGACGCGTGCGGACATAATTGAAACGTCCATTTTTCAGGTCTTCTGCAACTGCCTCGCGGATGAATGCGGGGATACGGCTGGGGGTTTCTTCGGAACTCATAATTGACTGCCTTGAAATAAGAATTTCAGAGGATGTGGAACGCGCATCTTTCCTGACCGATACCTGTCACGCTAAAGAGACACATTCTCTTCCCTGATGGTTGTTGATTTCGCCAAGCTATTATACCCATCACGGTCACAATCGGTGACCGCAGGTATTATAAAACAAAGGTGTTACCCGGGCACGATGACGCGCAGGTATGGGATCTTTTGCAAAATGAAAACGATCGCCCATGAAACCGCGAAAGCAAGCACGGTTACAAGCGGGGCGTAGAGCAAGGCAGGACCAGATAGGGCGGAGATCTCAAACCCAAATGCTCCCCGGCGCAGGAAGGAGAGCATCATGGCATGGATGAGGTAAATGCCAAAACTGGTCCCTGCAAGATTTTGTATTGCTCGTACCGAGAGTGATTGCGGGGCAGCGCTCATCTTTTCGCCGAGCGCCTTAAGCCAGACAAATGCTGAAAGAGACATCAAAACTATGTTCAGGCGCAGGTAGTGCAGGAAGAAATCATTGTAGTCGCCGAACGCGGCTGTCGCAGTGTAAGTCTTGTAGGCAGTGAATGCCACCGTGGCAATAAAGGTCAGGGCGGCGAGAGTAATTTCCCGGCTCGAATATTGCCTGCGTCCCAGCAGGTAGCCAAGGTAGAAAAATCCGATGTATTCGGTGAAGAATCCCAGGTCAGCGGCGAATTCAAACCCGAGCAAATTTTCCACGGTATCAAGAATCGGACTGAACATCAGCCAGAGGACTGCTCCGTACCATAGCAGCCTGTCGTCTGCGAACTGGATGATGATGCGAAGGAGCGGGACAAAAAGATAGATCAACAGGAGGGCGTATAAGAACCAGAAGTGATAGTAGGCAGGTCCTAGAGAGATCGAAAGCAGAATGGTTTTCACCGCATTGATGACAGTGTAATTTCCATAGCCATTTTGCCAGATGAGATAAATAGCCGACCAGGCAATAAAGGGCACGACAACTTTTTTGATCCGGCTGCTGTAAAACTGTGGAATGGATTCTTGTTTACCAAGCAGAAGGTAACCGCTGACCATGAATAAAAGCGGCACACAAGCGCGGACCAGTGATGCATAAATGTCGCCGGCGATCCAATCCGCTTTGGAGAGATCTTCCCAGCCATTGAGCAACGGACTGGTAGCATGAACGGCAACGACCATGAAAATGCTCACCACGCGTATCAGGTCGAGCCAGAAGATGGTTCTTTTTTTATCTGCGGTCATGATTCGAATTGTATCCCACCTGCGATTCATCGTCCAATGCGGTTGTTTGGAACTAGAAAATTTTAGGCGGGCAGGTCCGGTTTCGGCGGGGAATGATTCGGATTTTCATTCATTGAAAGAAGGGTGCAGTTTATGACGCGCATCTGTTCGGTGATAAATTATTTTGATCTGCAGGCGTTCATAAAATAACAAATCATTATCAAATTTAGTGGAATTAATATTGTCTGAAACCTTTACATGCCGGATATTTGTTGTATGATTGATGCATCAATGGCGTTTTTCCCGGCTCGACCACCGGGGGAGGCGCTGTTAATCTTTAATCCATTGAAAAGGAAGTTATATGAATGTCCAAGCAACCAAGTTCCTATCTGTCTTCTAAGTTGGAAGGCCGCCCGAAGGCCAATGGCAGTGGAAACGGCATTTATGCCCTGGAGCCCATCCACAAGGGTGAGCTCGTAGCCGTTTTCGGGGGCGTCGTCTATGAATGGGACGCCTTTATTCACCTTCCTGACCGTGAGCGCAGTTTGTGTATCCAGGTGGAAGATCGTCATTTCCTGGTGCCGCGCCCCATTGGTGAAGGAGATTATGTCAATCACTCGTGCAATCCGAATGCAGGTCTTTCGGGCCAGATTGGACTCGTTGCAATGCGAGACATTAAAATCGGCGAGGAAGTTTGTTTTGACTATGCCATGAGCGATACAATGCCGTATGATGAGTTCGACTGCGGTTGTGGCGCTCTGAATTGCCGCGGCAAAGTGGGCGGCAATGACTGGCAGAAGCCAATCCTTCAGAAACGCTATGCGGGCTTTTTTGCTCCGCACGTCCAGCGCAAGATCGATGCGATGAAAGCGGAAAAGAGCGCGGCACGCAAGAAAGTCGCCGCTACCGCCGCCGGATACGCAGGCAAGATCGCGCCGGCGTTCAAGTAAGGTTAAAAAACTCCGAGCTGAAAGGCTCGGAGTTTTTTTTATTCACCAAATGAAGGGGATGAGTCGGTACTTTGTCTTTTTCTTGTATTCCACATAGCCGGGCAGATCTTTTTCGAGGGCGAGTTCTTCGTCTTTGGTGCGCGCGACAATAATGGGGATGATGCCGAGGGCTGGAAGTACCGCCCACAAAGAGCCGAGCGCGAGCGGGGATGCGACATAGAGCAGGATCGCCCCGACGTACATGGGATGCCTCACGACCGAGTATAGACCGGTGTCGATCACTTTTTGATCTTCGGCAACTTCGATGACGCGCGAGGCAAAACTGTTGATCTGCATCACGCGGAACACAATGAGATACCCCAAAAGCACGCACGCATCCGCGGCAAGGACCACGCCTGTGGGCAGGTCTGACCATCCGAAGCGTTTGTCAAAGCCGGGCAGGATGAATGCCAGCAGAAAGAAGATATAGGAAAACTGGAGGATCTGTCTTTGCTCTGCGCGTTGTTCCTTTAGGCGCATTCGGCGCTCTAGTAATTCGGGATTGTTCTTTAGGAGGTAGAACATTGCAAAGAACATGGGGGTGATCAAGATGGATATGTAGACCCATGCCTGCCAGTATTCCCATGTGCCTGCAGGTAGAAAGAAGAAAAGCATAAAGATGGGGATACTGCCAAGAATACGGCTGAGTACGGTGATTACAAGTTGAGTGCGCGGCATATTCGACTCCTGATGGATACACTATTATAGTAGCAGACAGGTTGATTCGTTTCAAGCATGACAATTTGAAACCCAAACAACATATCGATTATTATCGTGCTACAATGATTATAGAGAGAGAAAAAGGAAGGGGAGCAGACTTCAAGATATTCTCGACTCAAAAAGGATAAACATGGATAAAAAAGAAAGTAAGAACCCCCTCCTGGCCGGGCTGATCAATGTTTTAATTCCCGGGTCGAGTCATGTATATGTGAACAAGGATTGGGGAAAATTTATCAGGGCATTCCTCGTCAGTATTCTTGTGCTGGGAGCGGGCGGGGCAATGGCAGATATTGTGCAGGGCGCTCGCGGCTTCGCTCTACCGCAGGGAGTATGCACAGGCACTCTTTTGTTGATCGTTGCCTCTGTGTTGTTCTCCGCCGGGTACAAGATCGGGAGAACCCGACTTCAAGAGGCAAATGCTTCCACCTTTTATAATTCAAAGCGACAACCTTCGCATGGAAGTATTGCGGCGCAGCATGCTGAAGCCCAAAAAATGCGTGATGAAGGTTTGATCTCTGAGCAGGAATTTGAGGACAAGAACGAAAAAATGGATTCGAACGGGTAGTAGAAACTTATCAGGTCTCATAAACATAAAAACTCAGCTATGTGCTGAGTTTTTATGTTTAATCGAGTATCAGACCTTCGGTCCCGCGTCGATCACTTCCTGCGGTGTGCCGTCTGTGAACTTCGCAAAGTTTTGAATAAAACGCATTGCGAGATCTTTATATCTTCTGTCATACTCCTTTTGATCGTGCCAGGAAGTTGCGGGATTCATCACCTCATCGGGAACATTCGGGCAGGATTGAGGAACCTCAAAACCAAAAATGGGATCCTTCTTGAATTGGACAGTGTTCAACTTTCCTTCCAATGCCGCGTTCAACAGTGCGCGGGTGTATTTGATGGAGATGCGTTTACCCACGCCGTAGGGCCCGCCAACCCAGCCGGTGTTCACCAGCCAGCAGGTAACGCCATAACGCTCGATCTTGTTCTTGAGCAGTTCGGCATATTTATACGGATGGTGCACCATGAACGGCCCCCCGAAGCAGGCGCTGAAGGTGATCTCCGGTTCCTTGCCCAAACCGACCTCTGTCCCTGCGATCTTGGATGTGTACCCGCTGATAAATTGATACAAAGCCTGGTTGGGTGTGAGCCGCGCAATGGGCGGCATCACTCCGCTCGCATCACAAGTCAGCAGGATGACATTCTTTGGATGCCCCGCCTTCTTTTCGGGTACCGCATTGGCGATCAGCTCCAGCGGATAGGATGCGCGGGTATTTTCAGTCAGCGAATCATCGTCCAGATCGATCATGCGGGTGATGGGGTCGAAGGGGACGTTCTCAAGGATGGTGCCGAAGTGTCTCGTTGTTGCGTAGATCTCTGGTTCGGCGGATTCCGAAAGACCGATGACCTTGGCGTAGCATCCGCCTTCAAAGTTGAAAACGCCGTTATCGCTCCAGCCATGCTCATCGTCACCGATCAGGCGGCGGGTCGGGTCGGCCGAGAGCGTTGTCTTGCCTGTTCCGCTCAGACCGAAGAACAGGGCAACGTCATCCGCATTGTGCGGGTTCACGTTGGCCGAGCAGTGCATGGAGAGCACACCTTCCAAAGGCAGCAGGTAATTCAAAATGGTGAAGACCGACTTTTTGATCTCACCGGCGTACGCGGTATTGCCGATGATCGCGAGCTTCTTCTCGAATGAGAGGCAGATAAAAGTTTCGCTTGCGGTATTGTCCACTGCAGGCGAGCCTTTGAAAGAAGGCATGGCGATAATGGTGAATTCAGGGATGAAGCGTTTGTATTCTTCAAGTGATTGCGGAAGGATGAACATGTTTCGAACAAAATGGCTGTGCCATGCAAGTTCGGTCACAATGCGGACGGGGAGCCGGTAGGATTCGTCCGCGCCGCCATATACATCCTGGACGAAGACGTCTCGTCCCTGCATGAACCCAAGCATGCGGTCATACAGGACCTCGAACTTTTCCGCCGCAAATGGCCGGTTGTAAACTCCCCACCAAATGTTGTTTTCAGAGTCGGTATGCCGTACAACAAATTTATCATTTGCACTACGCGCGGTGTGCTTGCCGGTATTGGCTACGAAGGGACCACCTGATACAAGGGCGCCTTCTCCGCGGAAGATGGCTTCCTCCACCAATGCTTCGGTGGTGAGATTCCAGTATGCGAGGCGCAGATTGATAACGCCTTGATTCGAGAGGTTGAAATCTGCTTTGCGGTTTTGAGCGATGGCTTCAGCAGGGGTTTTGATATTGAGTAGGTTATTCATGATTTGTTCTCCAGTAAGTCGCAGGTTAAGGTTGAAGGCTGCGTGAATTGGGCAATGTCTGAAACCTGTGAACTGCAACTTGAGGGCATCTCACATCCAATCTCGAATCATTTTCTTGTCGCCGATATAAATTTCATTGGGCGAGGTCGGGTCAAGCGCCCACTTGATGCGGGCGATGCCTTCGGTGATCTCCTTGACGGAGCCGGCAAACGAAATGCGGATGTGCCCTTCCATGCCAAATTCCTTGCCAGGCACAGTGACCACCATCGCCTTCTTAAGTAGGAATTTGGAGACTTCCACCGAATTTCCATTAAAGGCGCGGAGGTCGGGCAGAGCGTAGAAGGTCCCTTTTGGCTCAATCAATCGCGCCCCATTGAAGGTTCTCATTTCCTGCAAGACCACATCACGATTGTTTTGGATATGCAGTCGCAGCGCTTCCACTACAGACTGCAGCCCATTCAGCGCGCCTTCGGCGGCGGCTTGAGCGATCGGGGAAACGCAGGATGTTGTTTGCGCAAGCACATTGGTCATCACTTTGATCAACTCTCTTGGAGCCACCACCCAGCCGATGCGAAAGCCCGTCATGCCATAGAGTTTAGCCACTCCATTGACCACGATAATATGGGAGTTTTCAACATCCTTGTTGGTGAAAGAATAAGCTGGGGGAGCAACATTGCGGTCGAATGTCAGCTTGTGATAGATGTCATCACAGATCATGAAAATGCCCTTACGCTCGCACATGTTCACGATCTTCTCGATCAATTCGGGCGGGTACACTGCACCGGATGGATTGTTCGGGCTATTCACAATGATCGCGCGGGTGGAAGATGTGACAGCGCGCTCAATATCCTCGAAGCGGGGAGTGAACGTTCCGTCTTCAGGGGTAACGATTACTGGAACGCCAAGGCACATCCGGATCATTTCGGTGTACGAGACCCAATAAGGGGCAATGACGATCACCTCGTCCTGTGGATTGAGGATCGAGTAAAAGATATTGTAAAGAGATTGCTTTGCGCCATTGGTGATGATGACATTCTCAGGCGCGACAAGGCGGTTGTAATTTTCTTCTGTATACCGAATGACCGCCTTCTTCATGGATGGCAGCCCATCAGGTGGAGCGTATTTCACATCTCCGCTGGTAAGTTTGGCGCCAGAGGCCAGAACCGCGGCGATGGGAGTCTTGTTCTTTGGTTCCCCGATACCCAGATTGATCACAGCTTCTCCTCGTTCACGCAGGAGACGGGCTTCCTCATTGAGCGCGAAAGTCGGGGATTCGGCGATATCACTTGCGAGTTTACTTAATTTCATTTTTCTCCTTAATTTTGTTGCAAGATATCAATGATGCCTTAAGGGTTTGAGCGATTAAAACAAAATCTGGTCAGGCAAATCTGCACTGACCAGATACACTTCCACAACCGCAAGATGAAGCGGCGCTGACAATCGTATTGTCAGACAAAGCATTCATAATTTCATTATACTACACGGGTTTAAAGCGATTAATTATGTTGGTAATGTTTTCTGGATAATAAATGTCACTGATTACAGGCGACTATTGGCAGGTGAATGTCCCTGCTTGAACTTCATTGGCCTGATTCCAGAGCTTTTCAAACTCCTGCAAGTACAATGCTGCGATCTCTGGGTTATCCAGAATGACCACATTCTCTTCATTTGATTCGTCCGCATTAGTGGAGAAGTTCAAAGATCCGGTGATGACAATACTTTCGTCCACAATGATGATCTTGTCGTGCAGGAAGCTTGGGTTTCCATCCTGACGTGCTGGCACCTGGGCGCACCAGAAAGTCCGTAGTTCAGAGCGTGTGCCATTGCTGGAGAACGTCTCAAAAATTCCTTTCACGTCCACTCCGGCTTTTGAACGGTCGATCATGGATTGAGCAAGCGGGTAGTCGGTGAAACTGAAAGCCAGAAACCGGATGCTTCTTTGCGCGTCATTGACCACTGCGATCAAATTGCTCAAGGCGTTATCTTCAGATGAGAAGATCACTTGAATGGGGGTACCGTCCAGGATCGCCCATTGATTGCTGATCGTGGATGGCGCGCGCGGACCTAATTGCCCGTTCCACATTTCTTGAAACTCACGCTCGAAAATGAACGCCACTTCAGGCGAGCGGATCACGAGCACATTATTGTTTTGTTTGAATATCCCATTGACCGTGACATTGGTGGAACCTGTCCATGTGATCTGCTGGTCGAAGATCCAAAATTTGTTGTGCATCAACGCCGACCGCCCCGCATCATCCTTGACCTCGATGCCTGCTCCTAATAACAAGGCGAATTGACCGCGCCCCGGTTGGATGTCATATTCAAGACCGTTCTCATTGTCCGTGATCCACTTTACATCCACGCCGCGGTTTTTTGCCGCAATGAGCGCTTCCGCCACCGGTGTGAGATTGAATTCGAAGGATGCAATGTGGATGCTGCTTTGAGCGTTGTTGATGAACTCGATCAGTTTTTCTTCGATCGAACCGGTCAGCACCTCGGGGTTATTGATCGTGAGCGGATCGGTGAAATATACTTCCCACCATTTTGCAGAGGGCAGAGGAGGAACGGGTGTCTCAGTTTCCGGTAATGGCAAAAAAACTTCGGGGGTGTCGGTGATCGGGACAATAAATTCTGGTGTGTCGGTCACCGGAACGATGAACGGTTCGGGAGTGTCTGATGCGTAGAAAGGGATCTGTGTTACCGGCGCGGGGTAATTTGTAGGGATCTCATCAAGCGGAGTGCAGGATGCCAGTAAGAGCAGGAAAGTAGCAACAACTTTTTTTCTAATCATAAGATGTATCTTTCATGTATGGAATCAAAAATGCAGGAGTGAACTCCTGCATTGTACATTATTCGGTGAGGGCTGAAAAATCCTGGGGGGTACCGAGCGGGAAGTTCGCCGCTCCATTTGCGATTCGTTTGACCAGCCCGCCAAGCACGGTTCCGGTGCCAACTTCCAGAAAGGTGTCGATTCCATTCGAAGTCATATACCCTACAGATTCGGTCCATCGGACGCGAGACTGCATTTGGGCGATCAGGTCCGCTTGGGCAGATGCGGCATCTGTCAACGGTGCGGCGTGAACATTGCCGATCACTGCGATCTTCGGGTTAGAGAATTTCGCAGATAACACGGTCTCGTTCCATTCCTGCTGAATGGGATTCATCAACGCCGAATGTGCGGCGATCGAGACCGCGAGAGGCAGGGCGCGTTTCGCTCCAGCCGTTTTGGCTAATGACATGGCACGCTCCACGGCAGGTTTGGAGCCAGAGATCACCACTTGCCCGGGGCAGTTGTCATTGGCGATCTGAACAGAGTCTTCAGCGGCGCTGGCTTCAGCGCATACTTTTTCAAGGACGGGGATGTCCAGCCCCAAAATGGCTGCCATTCCGCCGGGAGCAAGTTCACCTGCGCGCTTCATCAACTCTGCACGCCTGCGGACAAGGCGCAACCCATCCTCGAAGGAAAAGGTTTCTGCCGCGGCGAGGGCAGATAATTCGCCGAGGGAATGCCCTGCCAATAGGGCAGGCTTCAGGCCGGGGTACAGATGCGTGAAAGTGCGGTAGGCTGCGATCGAATGAATGAAAAGTGCGGGCTGGGTATTGACCGTGTCGTTTAGTTCTTCAGCCGCGCCTTCCATCATCATTTTGGAAAGTTCGAAACCGAGGATCGAATCTGCTTCTTCAAACGTATTTTTTGCGATCGGGTATTGGCTGCTCAGATCTTTCCCCATGCCAAGGGTCTGTGAACCCTGCCCGGGGAAAATGAACGCTGTTTTTGTAATATCGATTTTCATAAAGCCTCCAGACACTTAAAACACAAACGGGCCGTGATAGTCACGACCCGTTTATAGCGCTGAAAAAACTACTCGCTGGCTTTCTTTTCTTTTTTGACCTGGACAACTTCGCGTCCATTGTAGAAGCCGCAGCTCGAGCAGATGGTGTGCGGCAGGCGCTTGGCACCGCAGTTGGAGCATGAAACGGTGTTAACAGCTGTCAAAGCATCTTGTGAACGACGGCGGTCGCGGCGTCCTTTGGAGTGCTTGCGCTTTGGATGTGGGGTCATTTCTTACTTTCTCCTTTATACATACATAAGACGGGCTCTGTGGGCCCGTCTGTTTGGTTTCGAACGAAGCGGGCTGATTATAAGGGTAGGAGGCGTAAGCGTCAAGAAAAACACGAAGCAAAATGCTTCGTGTTTTTCTATCTTTTTACATTCCTTCTGGGATCTGGCGGTCCTTTGGCTGGTCTGGCTGCACAGGTCCAATGCGATAGGGTCGCATCATTTCATTATCTTCGTGCTCAACGATGTGGCAGTGCCAAACGAACTGGCCTGGGGTGTCAAAATGGGCGTGGATGCGGGTCACTTCGCCAGGGTAGGCGATCACAGTGTCCTTCAAACCGGTTTCCCAAAGCTCCGGACCTCTCGCTTCGCCAGTGAGCTTCACGGGCAGTGTTACTTCGCCGGTAACCTCATCTGTAACCAGTTTTTCCCGATCGATCACATGGAAGGCGATTTCGTGAACGTGCATGGGGTGGGCATCTGCTGTGAAGTTATATAACTCCCAAACCTCGCTATCGCCAACATTCGGGTTTTCACTGATCTCGTCCATCCATTCTTTTGCCTCGGGCTTGCCGTCATCGCTCATTACGCCAAGTTTGGCCTCCGAGGGTCCGTCGTGGATCATTGACATTTCTTCAAGCAATGCCAGCTTGCGGACATAGGTTGCTTCGGGCAGGTCTGAAATGGCGGGCAGTTGCAGGAATTCCGGCGGAGTGGTCTCATCTTTGCCAGTTGCTGGCACTACTCGGAACTCGATGATCTGGCCGGTCGTCTCTGGATCAGCCATTTCAAAATCTTCACCAGGTTCGCCGCCGCCGTAGGGTTCATCGGGACCAAGATTCTTGAGCGTGTAATTGCCTTCCTTGACGTTTGTGAAATCCACGATCAAGTCAGCCCGCTCCGCGGGTCCCATCAAAAGTTGATTGTTGACTTTGTCAGTAATATTCACAGGGTGTGAAAGGAAACCGCCTTCATTACCGATCTGCCAGACTTCCACGCCGGGGATGGCACTAAAGTCCAGGATCAGGAAGCGACCCTGACAGCCGTTGAGCATTCGCAAACGATAGCGGCGCTTTTCCACGGTTTGGAATGGCCAGGTATTGCCATTGACCATCATCACATTGCCAAAGAATTCGGGATTCCAGATCGGTGAGACATTGCTTTCTGGAATATAGGGGCCTTCAAAATCATCGAAGAAGCTGCGGCTGTTCGGGTAGAAAAGAGAGCCATCCTTGTTGAAGGATCGGTCTTGAATGGCAATGGGAATCTCGTAATAGGTTTTGTCAGGAGGGAAGGGGTCTGTATTTTTTGGCGCAGGACCGGGAAGCACGGCGGATTTGTGGGTGCGGCTATCCAGCACTGCATCGTCGCCATCTTTTCCGCCGCGGATGATGTAAAAGCCAGCAGGTCCGGCATAAACATTTACGCGGGTCATGCCGATCGCATGGTCGTGATACCAGATGGTGGCGGCGCGTCCGTAATTGGGATATTGAAAAACAGCTGAACCAGGTTCCCATTGCGCGCTTTGAGCGAGAGAGGCTTTCTTGCCGAAGAAGTAATACCATCTGCCGTTTCTTGCGTAACCATCGGGGATGTTTTTGGCTGCGGGCAGGAACCAGGCTTCGGCATATCCGTCGCTCTCGTCGCCCACGCCGATCGCTCCATGCACATGGGTGACGATCGGGACTGGTCCGGTATAGTTTTCTGGAGTCTTTTCAAATTTCGGGCGTAAGTCGCTAAATTCTTCGCCGCCTTCGGGATTTGCCCAATGCAGGGTGGGGTCAACTGGCAGAAGATGAGGGAGGTAGTTCCCTTCGTCATCCATGAGATCGTTGATCCATTTCACACGCACCGGTCTATTGGATATGGCTTCGATCGTCAACGATGGAGCGTTGTGCAGGAGGAGTCCATCCTTGCTTTCGGCAGAGATCGCTCCATAACCCCAAACTGTGGTCTTGGGTAATCCTTCTGGTAATATCTGCTGCTCGAACTGGCGCATGGAGATCTCGTAGTAATCGATCTCTTCATTTCCATCTAAAATGATGCCAGCCCTTGGCATGACGGGCGGGATCAACAGCGCTGTTTGATATTTTTTGATCTCCTTCGCGCCGAGCAGGTCTAGCGGTTTTAGCCCTACTTTTACCGGAGTAAATTTCTTGCCTACAACATATCCAATGATGCCTACCGCGCCAATTCCTGCACCAACTGCTCCAATCTTGATGAAATCTCTTCTCGAAAGCATATGACCTCCAGAAAAATAATGTAGACCAGTGACAAATGGTCAATTGTGCGTTTGTACACAAACTTGGGGCTATTATATAGGTAATTTGATAAGAAACGTATGATTATGTAAGAATAGGAAACGGGTAGTGCTTTAAAGGGCAGTATTAATTACTTAAGTGATGCGTATAATCCTTCTTTGCCGACAATTGAACCTGCTTTACTTTTTTACCTCTCCGCAAGTATACTTACCTTCATGGAAGTTCAGATCGCAGTTGCAAAAATCAATAAGTATGCCGTTTCGGAGAGCGGAGATACGCTTGAAGTTGTAGAGCGCCCGACAGGCGGACTTTCAGTCGTGCTTGCTGATGGGCAAACCAGCGGTCGCGGCGCGAAAGCGGTCTCTCAACTGGTGACGCGTAAAGTGATCGGGCTGATCGCAGACGGCGTGCGTGATGGGGCAGCAGCGCGTGCCGCGTCTGATACTTTATTTGCAGATAAAGCAGGCAAGGTGACTTGCACTTTGAACATCGCCTCTGTGGACATGCACAGCAAAACGATCGTCTTGACTCGCAATAACCCGGTTCCGATTTTTATCTGCCGCGGCGATCAGATCGATTCTCATAACGAAGAAAGTTACTCCCTTGGCACTTCCAGAAATGTTCGCCCGGTCATCACTGAACTGGCGGTGGAATCCGACTTGACCATAGTGATCTTTACAGATGGGATCAGCCATGCAGGAGAGCGGCGCGGACAGCCCATGGACGTGGGTGAGACCATCCGTTCCCTGGTCGATGAGCAGGACCCAACTCCGCAGCAATTGGCAGATGCGCTTCTCGCGCATGCGGTCAGACTCGATGATAACCGTCCGGCTGACGACATCAGTGTGCTTGTGCTGAAAGTTCTTGCGCGCACTGGAGATGATGTTAGAAGGATGTCGGTTCGCCTTCCGATCAATGGCTAAAAATCATAAACATTCTACTGGTACAAGTGCTCACCGTTGGCAGCATCTCAAAGCGTCTGTCCGCGATACCAGTATTTTATTAAGTGAGTTCCGCACCGCGATCCTCTGGTTCTCTGTTGCTGTGTTGGGCGGCGGTACGATCTATTATTTCCTCTCCAATCTATTAAATGAGCCCATCGACAGCGTTGTCGAAGCCATTTACATCATTCTTACTGTTACATTTTTACAGCCCCCCAACCGCGATTTTCCGCATCACATCATTTTGCAATTATTTCACTTCCTGATGCCAGTGGTTGGGATCGTTATGCTCGCGCAGGGACTCGCCGATTTTGGCAGCCTGCTGTTTAACCGTCGTGCACGAACAAAGGAATGGGAAATGGCAGTTGCATCCACATTGAATAAACATGTCATACTTGTCGGGTTGGGGCATCTTGGTTACCGTGTTGCTCTAAAATTACACGAGATGGGTGAGCAGATCGCCGCAGTGGAATTTAACGCCAACACAGATACACTAAGCGCGGTCCGCAACCTTGGCATCCCGGTGATCCACGATGATGCCACTCGTCCCGCCGCGCTCGAAGCCGCCAATATCAAGGATGCGCGGACGATCATCATGGCGAGCCAGAACGATGCCATGAATCTACAGATCGCGCTCAAAGCCCGCAGCATGAATCCGAAGATCAAGGTTGTCATCCGAATTTTTGACGAAGATTTTGCCCATGCTCTGCAAGACCAATTTGGGTTCATCGCCTTAAGCGCCACCGAGATGGCGGCGCCCGTCTTTGCCGCGGCTGCTTCAGGTGTGGATGTGACCAATCCCATCTCCATTGAAGGACAGTTGCTCAGCCTGGCACGAGTTACCGTTTCGGATGGAGCCGACTTCGCAGATCGCACAGTAGGCTATCTTGAAGATAACTATCACATCACCGTTGTGCTTTTGCGGCGAGATCATCATTCCGAAATGCATCCCACGGATGCCAGCCCCATTCGCCCTGGCGATACCATCGCTGTGCTGGGTGGACCTGATGAATTGCATCGATTGATGCACGCAAATGAGTAGGCTTGATCTTGAAACTGGTGATCGTAAAAAAATTCTGATCGGTGTGGTGGGTCCTTGCGGCTCGGGAAAGTCCACGCTTATTACAGGGCTGGAGAGACAAGGGTATCGCTGCCGCCATATCGCTCAGGAACATTCTTATGTCCAAAATATGTGGCAGGTGCTGACCGCTCCCGATCTGCTTATCTTTTTGCAAAGCTCGTATCTCTCATCCACAACCCGTCGAAAATTAAATTGGTCCATTGAAGATTTTGAAGAGCAGCAACGCAGACTGTCTCACGCGTATCGACACGCCCATCTGATCATTGAAACGGCCGATCTTTCTGTCGGGGAAGTTTTGGCTCGTGCTTTGGAATTTATAAAGGAAGCCACCCAATGAAACAGCTAATTCTGACCGCATGTTCGGTCGTATTCTTAATACCCTGCTTGCTTCTCAGCCCCAAAGCAGAATCTACTCTCCAGCCGATTCCCCCCACTTTAATTCCAATGGATAGATCCATTTACAAGGATGGGCTGTCAGTTGAATACCAATACATCTTGGATAAACTCCCGTATGCCAGCGTGTACGAGATCCAATTCAAGATCGCTGATGACATGTTCCATATTTCAGGTGAAGAGAAAGTGACCTACACCAATGCGGAAGATGTCTCATTAAATGAGGTGAAATTCAGGTTGTTTGGGAATATTCTCGGAGGCGAAATGCACGTTGACGAAGTGAATGTCGATGGTGATGTGATCGTTCCCAATTACTCGCTGGACGACAGCCTTCTCACTGTTCCGCTTAAGAAACCGCTGCGTCCAAACGAATCCGTTGTGTTGAGTATGAGCTTTGTGCTCACTGTTCCTCAGTCTGTCGATCTCAATTATGGAGTGCAGGCATATTTTGATGATGTTCTTGCATTGGCGCACGCATATCCCATGATCGCTGTCTACGATGACGAAGGCTGGAATGCTGAGGTCCCTCCACAATCTGGCGATGTGACGTACGCGGACATGTCCTTCTTCAATGTTACAGTGGATGCGCCCAGGGAGCTCGTGCTTGCCGGCTCGGGTCGTGAGGTTGATCGTCAGCAAATCGACGATAGGCAGATGGTTACCTATGAAGCCGGTCCCGTGCGGGATTTTTATCTGGCTGCGAGTCCTGATTATCAAGTTGTTACAAAAGAGGCAGATGGCGTCACTTTGAGATTTTATGCGCGACCAAATTTGCGTGAAGGTGCCGAAGCAGCCTTGGATGTTGCCGCGAAATCACTAAAGGTTTACGGGGAAAGATATGCTCCATACCCCTACACTGAGTTGGATTTTGTCTCCACGCCAACCTACGCGTTGGGGATCGAGTATCCCGGAATGATCGCCATCACAGATGGGATCATTGATCCCGATCATGGCTATTTGGAGGCTACGGTGGCACATGAGGTGGGACACCAGTGGTTTTATAACCTGGTGGGGAACGACCAGTTGGATGACCCCTGGTTGGATGAATCTTTGACGCAATTTGCCACCCTGCAATATTTTATTGATTCGTACGGACAAACTGGGGGAGAGGGCTTCCGGCAGGATCTGGAGGCGCGTTGGTCCTGGGTGGACAATAAAAATATCCCGGTGGGTCTGCCGGTTCGTGAATATTCTGATGCGGAGTACGGAGCGATCGTTTATGGGCGTGGCGGGCTTTTCTTTGAGGAGCTTCGTGATGAAATGGGGCAGGAAAAATTCGACATTTTTTTGAAGCAATACGTGAAAAACAACGCCTGGGACATCGCAACCCCCGAAAAACTAAAGGAAGAGGCGGAAGTACACTGCGGATGTGACCTGACCCCGCTTTTTGAAGCATGGATATTCCCGTAATCCTTTTATTGGGAGTATAATTGCGCCCGCGCCAGCCGCAATAGGCTGGCATTTTTGCGGATGGAGTAGAAATATGCGAAATAAAAATAGTTGGTTGGTTTTAATCGTTCTACTGCTTGCTTTCTCATTGTGGGTCGACCTGAGCGATAGCTTGTCGGTCATTAACCCCTTCAATGACACGGCGATCGTGGACCGAAATGTGGAAACAAAATTGGGTCTCGATCTGCGGGGCGGGCTTCAAGCTTTGTTGGAAGCAGATGTCCCGGCGGATTCTGAAGTTCCTGCCGAAGACTTGATCAATGCCAAGAACATTTTGCAGAATCGTGCAAACGCTCTTGGCGTGAGCGAGGTAGTGATGCAAACGGCGGGTGATCGCCGCATCGTGGCCGAATTCCCCGGTGTTACAAATCCCGAGGAAGTCGTGGCTGCCCTTAAGCAGACCGCGCTATTGGAATTTGTAGACATGGGCACAGCCCCGGTTCCTGAGGGCACGCTGATCCAGACCGATTTTGGTCTTGAGAATGCGCCTGCAACAACGGACACAGGCGAACCGATCTATCACACTGTGATGACTGGCGCCGGACTTCAAACCGCATCTGTTTCCCGCGGTCAGACTGGTGAATATGCCATCTCTTTCACATTGAAGGATGATGCCACGAATATTTTCGGAGAATACACCACCTCTCATCAGCAGCAGTATCTCGCGATCGTTCTGGACAAGCGGGTGATCTCCACCCCCATTATCCAGAGCCCGATCACAGACGGTCAGGGACAGATCTCGGGTAACTTTACTCAGGATACCGCGCAGACTCTCGCAGTCCAGCTTCGCTCCGGTGCTTTGCCGATCCCGATCAAGGTTGTGGAAAGCCGCACCGTGGGACCCACCCTCGGTGAGGAAAGTCTCCGCAAGAGCGTGATGGCTGGTGTGATCGGTATGATCGTGGTCATCCTCTTTATGGGTATTTACTACAGATTACCCGGTCTCGTGGCTGACCTTGCTTTGATCTGCTACGCCATCTTCACCTTGATGTTATTCAAGTTGATCCCCGTGGTGCTCACACTGCCTGGTATTGCGGGTTTCATTTTGAGTGTGGGTATGGCGGTGGATGCCAATGTGTTGATCTTCGAGCGACTCAAGGAAGAACTTCGTCATGGACGCAACCTGCGTCAGGCGATCGATCTTGCCTGGAGCCGCGCCTGGCCTTCCATCCGTGACTCAAATACATCCACGCTTATCACCTGTGTGATTCTGTTCGTATTTGGCAATACCTTTGGCGCCAGCATCGTGAAAGGCTTCTCTGTGACCCTGGCTTTGGGCGTTGGCGTAAGTTTGTTCACAGCCATCATCGTCACACGCACTTTCCTTCATGCCTTGCTTGACGGCATTAAATCCATCGACCACCCGCGCTGGTTTGGTCTTTAGGAGCGCGCAATGAATATTATTAAAAATCGTTACGTTTACTTTTTTATCTCGCTGCTTATCATCATCCCCGGGCTTGTGTTCATGGGGTTGAATTGGGCGAAGTCCAAGGAAGGTCCGCTGCCTCTCGGCATTGACTTCCGCGGCGGCTCCCTGCTCGAAGTGCAATTCGAAGGCGCTTTGCCGAAAGTTGCCGACCTGAGCGCTCTTTACGAAGAATTCTCCACGGCTGAAGAACCGATCGCGGAACCTGTCATTCAACCTTTGGGTGATGATGCTTACGCTCTTCGGTCCAAGACAATGACCGATGAAACCAAGGGCAGGATCGTGGCTGAGATGGAAGCCCGTTTTGGATCCAAAGTGACCGTGCTTAACTTTACTTCGGTCAGCCCTGCGGTTGGCGCGGAAGTCACCGGCGCGGCTGGATGGGCCATCCTTGCCGCCGCCGCTGCGATCCTCATCTACATTTGGTGGGCATTCCGCGGCGTGGAGCATCCCTACCGCTACGGCACAGCCGCCATCATCGCCATGCTGCATGATGTGCTTGTTGTGATCGGCGTGGAAGCCATCCTGGGATATTTCCTCGGTTGGGAAGCAGACGCACTCTTCCTCACGGCCTTGCTGACCGTCATCGGCTTTTCCGTGCACGACACCATTGTGGTGTTCGACCGCGTTCGCGAAAACTCGAATATTCTGCGCCGCATCGATTATGAGACCATGGTCAATCACTCGATCGTGCAGACTCTTGACCGCTCGATCACGACCCAGTTGACCGTTATGCTGACCCTCTTCACCCTTGTGCTTTTCGGTGGTGACAGCACTCGTCACTTTGTGATCATCCTGCTGGTCGGTATTTTCAGCGGAACCTACTCCTCCATTTTCAACGCCGCTCCCATTCTTGTTGTTTGGGAGAATCGCGAATGGACGACCTGGTTCAAACGAAAAGAAGAAGCTGCGGCTTAACCGCACAATGAACGGGACATCGAATTCGATGTCCCGTTTTTATTTCCATGAGGGAGGTTTGATACAATTTGGAAATGAACAGAATTTGTCGGTTGGCCGTCTTGACATTATTGTTCTGCGCTTCGTGTGGCATTGTCACAGATGATTCATCAGACGCGCCTGTTTTTCAGTTTACTCCATCTGTGGAGCGGTCGGAGGTGACCGGGCTGCCGCTCAATGCTTCGTGGCAGATTCAGTATTCTGGCGACCTTGATCTCTCTGTAGAAGCAGATGTTTACAACCTTGACCTTTTCGATACGAACATTGCGGTGATCGATCAGTTACATCAGCGCGGAATATTTGTCATGTGTTACTTCAGCGCAGGGTCTTATGAAGATTGGAGAACGGATGCCAATCAGTTTCCACAGGATGTTTTGGGCAGTGATATGATCGGCTGGCCCGGGGAGAAATGGCTTGATATTCGTCAAATTTCCATTTTGAAACCGATCATGGATTCCAGGCTGGACCTTGCTTTGCAAAAGAATTGTGACGGCGTAGACCCCGACAATGTGAATGGATTTCAGAACGACACCGGCTTTCCGTTAACTTCTGCGGATCAGCTGGCTTTCAATATTTATCTGGCAGATGCCGCCCATGCGCGCGGACTTCAGATCGGGCTGAAGA
>JAGNWT010000092.1 GCA_017985935.1 Anaerolineales bacterium
TATCTGGTCGGTGGTTCTATTTTTCTACTGGCATTGGTTTTTGAGCCGATCCGCACCCGGCTGCAAGCCCTTGTGGACTTGAGATTTTTTCGCGGTGAACGTGCTTTTGCTGAGCAGCTTGAAGACTTCTCACATAAACTCACTACAGCATTGGACCTCAACTCGATCGGCATGATTCTGCGTGAACAGATCGCGTCCACCTTAAGCCCGAGCCGGATCCACATCTACACATACGATACGCTCAATGACTTTTTCTCCGCTTTGCCGGCGGAAGACCGCCGCCCAACGAGCGATATTCGCTTTTTGGCGAACAGTCCGCTGGCAAAATATTTCCACAAAGAGCATCTCCCGCTCTATTTGGATGTATCTTCCGCAATTCCGGATTCGCTTGTCTCTGAGCAGGCGCGCCTGTCACTGTTGGATGCGCGTTTATTCGTCGGGTTGACCGGCAAAGACCGTGCCAATGGCTGGCTGGCTTTGGGCGCGCGCCTATCGGGGCAGCCTTACGCTCCGCGTGACCTTCGCTTCCTTGAAAATATTTGCGATCAGGCTTCGGTTGCGATCGAACGCGTGCAGACCGTGGCTCACCTTGAGCGCCGTATTCAGGAAATGAATGCGTTGACCCGTGTTTCGCAGGGCGTGAACGTTACCCTCACTTTTGATGACGTGTTGGAACTGATTTATGCCCAGACCGCGCAGATCATCCCGACCTCCCATTTTCATATAACCCTTTATAACGATAACAGTAATTATTATTACTATGGTTTCTGCGTCGAGAATAACGAGCGCATTCCCGAGCGTGAGAATCTGCCGTTCGCGATCAATGCCGGTCTCAGCCCGGATGTGATCAATAAGGGACGCCAGATCATCACTCAAGATTACATTCGTGAATGTCAGGCGCGCAATCTTAATCCCATCATTGAAAATATTTACGCCTGGATGGGCGTGCCCTTGAATGCGGGTGCGAAGTCGATCGGCGCGTTGAGCGTTGGCAGCCGTGATGGATCCACTTCCTACACTCGGGGACAGTTGGAACTTTTGCAAGCCATCGCAGATCAGACAGCTGGTGCGATCGTCAAGGCGCGTCTGCTGGAAGAGACCCAACAGCGCGCACATCAACTTTCCACATTGAACGAGATCACGCGGCAGTTGACCTCCACCCTTGAGCTTGGTCCGCTGCTGCAAAACATCCTTGAGAACGCTGTCGGCATTTTGAATTGTGAAGCGGGCAGCCTCTTTTTGGTCGACGAGCAGACCGGTGAACTGGTCTTCAAGGTCACCGTTGGTCCCGTCGCTGCGAATCTGATCGGTCAACGCCTGCCGCCCGGAACGGGCATTGTGGGACGCGCCGTGCAAATGCGCCGCCCGATGATCGAGAATGAAGAGCACCGTTCCAATTCCCGTTTCAGCGGCATTGATCAGCAAACGGGCTTTGTCAGCCGCGCGTTGATGGCGGTGCCCTTGCAGGTAAAAGATCGTGTGACCGGTGTCATCGAAGTGATCAATCGCCGGGACGGTCTTCCCTTTGTTGAGGACGACCAGACCTTGTTGACGGCGTTCGCGGGGCAGGCGGCGGTGGCGATCGAGAATGCGCGCCTGTACACACTGACCGATCAGGAATTGGCCGCGCGCGTGGAAGAACTTTCCGTCATGCAGCGCATCGACCGTGAATTGAATGCCAGCCTCGAAATGGATCGCGCCATGCGCATCACCCTTGATTGGGCTTTGCGCCAATCCAATGCTGAATCTGGATTGATCGGCATGCTCGATGAAGGCAGCCTGCGCGTCATGGCGCATCAGGGATTTGATGACCGGTTGGAAAATCTACCCAACCAGACGATGAAGATCGAAATCCCCGCCATGCAGGAATCGGTCTCGTCGGGGCAGCCTCAACGGTTGGCGGTTACCACTTCCCGTGAAAAATTGATGTCCAATGCCCGCACGCAAATGATCATTCCCATCCGACGCGAAACTCGTGTGATCGGGCTTCTCCACCTTGAGAGCACCAGCGACGCGCAGGTGGATGTGGCCTTCCTTACCCGTCTGACCGATCATGCGGCGATCGCCATTTCGAACGCCCAACTCTATGACGAAGTGCAGCGCGCCAACCTGGCCAAGAGCGACTTCGTTTCCTTCGTGGCTCATGAATTAAAGAACCCCATGACTTCCATCAAAGGCTACACTGAACTCATGGCCGGCGGGGCAGTGGGGCAGATCAACGAAATGCAGTCCAACTTCCTGCATACGATCAAGTCGAATGTTGAGCGCATGTCCACGCTGGTCTCGGATCTCAACGATAATTCCAAGATCGAAGCCGGGCGTTTGCGGCTGGACTATAAAGCCACCGACGTGGCATCCCTTGTGGATGAAGCGGTACGTTCCATCAAACGTCAGGTGGAAGACAAGAAGCAAACTCTTGAGATCATCCTGCCCGAAGGCAAGCTGCCGCCCATGTGGGCTGACCGTATCCGTGTCATTCAGGTCCTTGTGAACCTCGTGAGTAATTCTTATAAATACACACCCGAAGGTGGAAAGATCCTGGTGGGGGCTGAAGAAGCCGCCAACCGTTGGAATCCCGAAGGTGCGGCGCGTGTCATCCATATCTGGGTCAAGGATAATGGGATCGGCATGACGCCTGAAGATCAACTCAAGTTGTTCCAGAAATTCTTCCGTTCAGATGATCCCAAAGCGCGCGAAGCCCCGGGCACAGGTCTTGGTTTGAACATCACCAAGAGCCTGGTGGAGATGCAGGGCGGGCAGATCTGGTTCGAGAGTGAGTTTCGCGCGGGCACCACATTCCACTTCACGGTTCCGGTCGCGGAAGAGTAGCGAGATGACATGGCATTAGTTTCAGCAGTTGGGTCAGCGCAAGCGCTCGATGGACGTGAAGCCGGATTGCAGGCAGCGCATCAGGCTCTTAACCGCATGGGTGTAAATACGCCGGGTTTGGCTGTGGTGGTTGCTTCTCATCAATATCAGGCGCGTGAGGTTTTGAGCGGAGTCAGCAGTTTGCTGGGTGATATTCCCACGCTCGGTTTCAGTTCACCAGCCGGGTTGACACAGTCCGGGCAGACTCCGCACTCGGTGGTGGTGGCTCTCCTCAGCGGCGACTTTCAAGCGGAAACGGTGTGGATGCCAGGTTATGCCCAGTCGGGGCGTGAAACAGCAACCAAGGTGGCGCAGCATGCCGCGGCGCGGGTGGAACGCCAATCCCTGCTATTCTTTGCTGATGGCTTCAATGGTGATGCCGAACAATTCTGCGGAGCAATGACTCCCGGGTTGAATATCACCGGCGCTTTATCCAGCGGAGATTTGCACACGGGAAGCACCTATCAATTGACAGGCACGCAAACCGGCACCGGCGGATTGGTTGCCGCATTTTTGCGAGGCAACATCAAAATGGGAGTTGGTTATGACCACGGCTGGGATCCGGTCGGAAGTCAATTTCGGGTGACTCGTTCGCGCGGATTTTGGCTGCGGACTCTCGATGGACGTCCCGCGTCTGAAACCTATGCCGGGCTGTTTGGCTACCCCGCTCGTGACTGGGCATTTCCTCCCTTGAATTATCTTGCTCGTCTGTATCCGCTTGGCGTGGAATATGGTGACGACCTTGTCGTTCGTTCACCGATCCGCGTGGAGGCTGACGGCAGCTTCCGCATGAACGCCAGCATCCGTGACGGCATCGATGCCTACTTGCTGGTGGGCAGCCGTGTGGCTTGCGAACGCGCCGCGCGACAAGCAACCCAGCAGGCTCTGTTGCAGCTTGGAGATGTAAAGCCCGCCTTCGCCTTGGTCCTTGTGGACATTGCCTGGCAGATGCTGCTCAAAGCCCAACCCGGCGTGGAGGTTGCCGCGGTGCAGGATATCTTGGGTGCGAACGTTCCCATTGCAGGTGGGTACACCCTCGGGCAGATCACCCCCAGCCAAACTTCGATGCCAAAGTTTCTTAACCAGCACATCGTGGTGATCGCGTTTGGCGAATCTACACCAGGATAAAGTTCAACTTGAAAGAATCAAAGAGCCCGACTCATTCAGAGTCGGGCTCTCTTTTTTGGGGGGATGTGAAAATTCTAGAGCTTGACCTGCGGCAGTTTGCTCATCGATTCTTTCACCGCCTCGGCTGGATACTCGTAATCTTCCAGTTTCCCGCTGAGATAGGATTCGTAAGCCACCATGTCGAAGTTGCCGTGCCCCGACAGGTTGAAGAGGATCACCCGCTTGTCGCCTTTTTCTTTTGCATCCAACGCCTCGTCAATGGCGGCGCGGATGGCGTGCGAAGACTCGGGTGCGGGCACAATGCCTTCGGCTTTTGCGAACATCACCGCGGCTTCGAAGGTCGCCTTCTGCCTGACCGCCACCGCTTCAATGTGACCGGCGTCCACCAATGCGCTGACGCTGGGCGCCATGCCGTGATAGCGCAGTCCGCCGGCGTGAATGCCGGGCGGCATGAAGTCGTGACCGAGCGTGTGCATCTTGACGATGGGCGCCATCTTGGCGGTGTCGCCGTAGTCGAAGGTGTATTCGCCCTTGGTAAGGGATGGGGTCGCGGTCGGCTCCACGGCAACAAGGCGGGTGCGCTTGCCGTTCTTGAGATTCTCTCGCAGGAAGGGGAAGGCAATCCCCCCGAAGTTCGACCCGCCGCCCACACATCCGAGCACCACGTCCGGATATTCCCCGGCCATATCCATCTGCTTGAGAGATTCCTCGCCGATCACGGTCTGATGCAGCAACACATGATTCAGCACCGAGCCGAGACTGTACTTCTTCGTGCCGTTGGAGGAAGCCGCCGCTTCGACCGCTTCTGAAATGGCGATGCCGAGCGAACCCTGATTGTCGGGATTTTCCGCAAGGACCGAACGCCCGTAATTGGTGAGGTTGGTCGGGCTGGCGTAGACCTTCGAGCCGTAGGTCTCCATCAAATAGCGACGATACGGTTTTTGGTGATACGAAACCTTCACCATGTAAATTTCAAGGTCGAGCCCAAAGACATTGCACGCGAACGCCAGGGAAGATCCCCACTGACCCGCGCCGGTTTCGGTGGTGAGAGCCTTGGTGCCGGCTGCCTTGTTGTAGAATGCCTGCGCGATGGCGGTGTTGGGTTTGTGACTTCCCGATGGCGACACACCTTCATACTTGTAATAGATGTGCGCCGGCGTGCCGAGCGCCTTCTCCAATCGGCGGGCGCGCAGAAGCGGAGTGGGGCGGAACAGTTTGTAGATCTCGCGCACTTCCTCGGGGATCTGAATATATCGTTCCGTGCTGACCTCCTGCATGATCAGCTCCATGGGGAACAACACCGACAAAAAGTCCGGGGTCACAGGTTCCATGGTTCCGGGGTGCAGCACCGGCGCCGGAGCCACAGGGCTGTCGGCGTTGATGTTGTACCAAAACTTCGGCAGGTCAGATTCGTTCAATTGATAGCGGGTCTGGTCGGTCATGGGTATCTCTCCTCCAAAAAAATTATGGCACGAAGCGCGGAGCATTATTTTGCTCGGCTTCGTCTTTTTGTTCTTCGATCACCTGCGCGGCAGGCAGGGAATTGTCGCTGAGGGTTTCAACGGGGCGTTCCTGTAAATTGGTCTCAGGGTTTTCAAATTGAGGCGTGTTCATTTTTCTCCTTTTTGAAATTAAAAAAACACAGCGTTCATCCCAAAAGGGACGAACGCTGCTTTGCATCCGTGGTGCCACCCAACTTAGGCTGTTACAAAAAATTCCCGTCATGATGCAACGGGAAGCCAGCCTCACTCTTTCGAGCACGGTCAGCGACCGCTGATTTATGCTCTAGCTCTGTAACGGGAGCATCCCGAAAAAGAATACTGAGGCAGTTGCCGTTTCATCTTTTTGGCTCTGAGGACCATTCAGCATTGTCGTTTCGGGCAGATGTCTCACCGTATATCATCCGCTCTCTGAACCGTCGTGCAAGCTTACTCTTCCTCGTCACAGCCTTGTTAATTTTGGCTGATTATATGCAGAACAATTAAATTGTCAATGATGTACAATGAACTGACGGATCTTGAAAAGGAGTAAGAATGAAAAAGACGTTTTTGCCTGTTCTGATTCTGTTGACTCTTGCCGGCTGCATTTTCCCGGTGGACGCTCCACCGCCTCCCACCGCCCTGCCGTCTGATACGCCTCAACCAACAGCGACCCTCCCCCCAACATTGACTCCCATTCCCCTGCTTACGCAGGTTGCAACCCAGCCGCCGACATCCGCGCCTCCGCTCACTCCCTATCCGTTCTGCGACGACCCGCGCGCCCGTGATTTGATCGCCTCTTTCAGCAAGGCAGTTGCTGTCAAAGATGGCGGGATGTTTTCATCGCTTGTCTCTCCTTCCAAAGGTATGGACGTGCGCTACCTGCGAGACGGCAACCTCGTCAATTACGATGTAGAGCATGCCCGGTATGTCTTTGAGACCACTTTCGAGGCAGATTGGGGACCCTCGCCCGCAAGCGGCGAATCGGTGCTCGGCTCGTTTCAAGGACTCATCCTGCCGTCACTGCAAAAAGTATTTACGCCCAACGCCGAGACCGTGTGTGATCAGATCAAACTTGGCGGTGCAACCTACCAGGCGCTTTGGGAATATCAGGACATGGATTTTTACTCCGTGCATTTCCCCGGCACCGAAGCGAACGGCAGACTGGATTGGGAAACCTGGGCGATTGGCATGTCCTTGGAAAACAACAGGTACCTGGTCTCAGCGCTGCAACGCTTTGCCTGGGAACCATAAAAGTTCTGAGCTATATTTTTACTTCCCCTTTCTGCGCAGGAATGGGGAAGTTTTCTTTTTAGGGTAAGAAACGACCATCTCTGCCATTCTATAAAATATGTTATTGCAAAAAGTTGCAATAAGGATATCTTATGACCTGTGCCATTAACTACACCCCCCAACTTCGAGCGCGCGGCTATCGCATGACGCCCCAGCGCATGGCGATCCTTCATATTCTCCATCATTCCGAGGGACATCTTTCTCCGAGCGAAGTGTATGAACATGCGCGGTTGGAACTGCCCGGCATTACAGAAACCACGGTCTATCGCACGCTGGAATTTCTTGCTGAGAACGGGCTTTCACGCCCGACTCATTTGGGGAATGGTCACCTCGTGTATGAGATCGCAAGGCACGACCACCACCACCTGAAATGCCGCAGCTGTGGAAATGAAGTCGAGGTGGAGCATGCCCCGTTGGAGAGTTTGTACCGCCAGCTTGAATCAAAGACCGGCTTCAAGTTGGATTCAAGTCACATGACGTTTTTCGGGTTGTGTCCCGAGTGTCGTTCTTAATGTTGATGATAAGGAGATAATCATGTTGTATTCCCCGGTTCCCATGCACATCCCTGATAACTTTCTGAGCATAATTGTTTCGCTGATCTGCTGGGCGATCACAGCCCTGACCTTGAGCGTGGCGATCTCCCGCACCAACAAGTCACTTGGCGAAAGGCAGGTGCCGTTGATGGGTGTGATGGCTGCCTTCATCTTTGCCGCGCAGATGATCAACTTCCCTGTTCTTGGCGGCACATCGGGACATTTGCTTGGCGGCGCGTTGGCTGCGATCGCGCTCGGACCTTGGGCGGGCATGCTGGTGATGACGGCTGTCATCGCTGTGCAGGGATTGCTCTTTCAAGACGGCGGTCTGGTGGTGATGGGAGCGAACATCCTCAACATGGGCTTGCTGACCGCCGCTGTGGGCTACGGTCTCTACCGCTCTGTGAATGGTCGCGGCCGGGTCGTGCGCCTGGCGGTGGCTGGAGTTGCCGCGTGGTTGTCGGTGATGACCGGCGCGCTCTTTACCGCTTTGCAGATCTGGTTGAGCGGCAACGCCGAAATTCAAGTCATTGTCCCTGCCATGCTGGTCATCCATACCTTCATTGGGATCGGTGAAGCATTGATCACGGTGGCTGCTTTGAGTTTCATCATGTCCAGCCGCCCAGACCTGTTGGACGAGAAAAGCGAATCTGCTCAGGGTGGGCGCGGCTGGATTCTCGTTGGTGTGTTGATCACTCTGGCAGTTGTGATGCTCTCTCCGCTTGCCTCCGCTGACCCGGATGGGCTTGAGCGGGTTGCCATTGACCTTGGCTTCATCGGAACAGCCCAGTCCGCGCCGTATGAGATCATCCCAGATTACACGATCCCATTTCTTGGTGAGACCTCACTTTCCACGATCGTAGCGGGTGTCATCGGAGTCATTGTTGTGCTTGGGGTAGCCTTCCTCACCGGGCGTTCCATGCAGCGCAAACATAGTTCCTAGAAACTCATGCATTCAGACGCCTTCGACCGCTACCATCATCACGAAAGTCCGCTTCACAGACTTGATCCACGCATCAAGGTCGTGGTGTCCATCCTTTATATTCTTTCGAACGCACTGCTGCCCGATGGTGCGTGGCTGGCTTTTGTGCTAGCCTGGCTTTTTCTGATCCTTGCCAACGCTCTTTCTGACCTTGGGCTTGGCTACACTTTTCGCCGATCATTCATTGCCCTGCCCTTTGCACTTGTGGCGGTGACGGTTTTGTTCTCTCTGCCCGGAGAGGCGCTCGTGCGCTTTCATTTTATGATGTCAGAGTTCACGATCACCGATGCGGGACTGTTGAGATTTGTCAGCATTGTCATTCGCTCATGGCTCTCGGTGCAGATGGCGATCTTGCTTGTGGCGGTCACCCGCTTCCCGGATTTGATCCACGCTTTTGAGCATTTGCGTGTTCCCGCCATTCTCACCACCATCATTGCCTTTCTCTACCGCTACTTGTTCGTCTTGACCGATGAGGTTATCCGGCTGCTCCGGGCGAGACAATCTCGCTCGGCGGCTGTATCAGGTCAACGGTCGGGTGGGGGCGTGTTATGGCGCGCGCGCGTGGCAGGCAGCATGGCAGGTCAACTATTCCTGCGAAGCTATGAGCGGAGCGACCGAATCTACAATGCGATGATGGCGCGCGGTTACGCCGGTCAACTGCGGACTCTGAATCCGCATATCCTGCGCGGGCGCGATTGGATGTACGCTGTCCTCGCTTTTCTTTTTATTCTTGCGATGCAATTTGTTGGAAGGTTCTAATGCCGATCACTCATAGTTCAGAAAAAAAATTTGTCGCGGAAAGCGATGGCGATGTACTCAAAGTTCATGACCTGCACTTTTCGTATCCCGATGGACATTCGGCTTTGCATGGCGTCTCGCTGAAATTATGCGAAGGCGACAAGGTTGCATTGGTGGGACCGAACGGCGCGGGAAAGTCCACGTTGATGCTGCACCTGAACGGCATCTTGAACGGGCATGGTGAGATCGAGGTGGGCGGTCGGCTCCTGACGCGTGACAATCTGCCTGCCATCCGCGCAATGGTCGGTCTCGTATTCCAAAATCCAGACGACCAACTCTTCTCGCCGACCGTGTTCGAGGATGTGGCATTTGGTCCGCTCCACATGGGTCTGCCGGAAGATGAAGTCCGCGCGCGAGTGGATGCCGCGCTCGAAGCGGTGCGTATGACCGCTTACAAGGACCGCCTGTCTCATCACTTGAGCGTCGGCGAGAAGAAACGGATTGCCATTGCCACCGTGCTTTCGATGAAGCCAAGTCTGCTGGTGTTGGATGAACCCTCCGCGGGGCTTGATCCGCGAGCGCGCCGGACGTTGATCAACTTGCTGCGCGAATTGCCGATCACCATGCTTGTCTCCACCCACGATATGAAACTGGTGCAGGAGTTATTTCCGCGCACGATCATCATGGACGAAGGGCGCGTGGTTGCAGATGGACTGACCATGGAAATTTTGGAGGACGAGGCGTTACTGTCTGCGCATGGGTTGGAGAAGGTGTAAGAGGAAAAAAAGGATATCTGATCCCGTATTAATTCTTAAAATTTTAATTGCAGTATTGATTTATATGCTCAAAAACGCTATGATGTGAGCAATATTTTTAAGTACAACCTATTAAGAGTAACCAAAAAGGAGAGGTCATATGGTTGCCCGACAGTTGATTTCCCGTATTTTATTTACATTATGCATCTGTGCTTTATTGACCGGGGCGTTGCCATCGCAAATTGCCTACGCAGATAATTCCTCAATTCCTGTAAATCGAGAAATTATGAGTGCCCCGGAATGGGAGCAGGTGAAAGCACTTTTGCCGGCTTCGGTGAGCCAGACTTCTCAGCAGGCATATCTAAAAGCATCCAATACAGAGGAAGGTGATTTTTTGGGGCTTGTTACGGCCATTTCGGGCGATACCCTTGCCGTGGGTACATACCTTGAAGATAGTAATTCAGTAGGTGTAAATGGTGATGGATCCAATAATCTTGCTGTGGATTCCGGTGCTGTTTATGTTTTTACGCGTTCCAATGGCGTTTGGGCTCAGCAGGCATATATTAAGGCTTCCAACACAGAGGCTGGAGACAGGTTTGGTTTTTCTGTAGCTTTATCAGGCGATACGCTTGTCGTTGGTGCGCGCTATGAAGATGGCAGCAGCGTCGGCGTGAACGGTGATGAAACTGATAATCTGGCAACGAATTCAGGGGCGGTCTATGTTTTTAAGCGAGAAGGAGTTACTTGGAGTCAGGAAGCATATTTAAAGGCATCGAACACAGGAGCAGATGATCAGTTTGGTTCTTTTGTATCCATCTCTAACGACACCATCGTGGTTGGCAGCCCACTTGAAGATGGAAGTGCAAATATTGTAAATGGCGACGACGATAACTTACGAATGAACTCGGGAGCTGCCTATGTTTTCTTCCGTGATGTGGAGTGGATTCAGCAAGCTTACTTGAAGGCTTCCATTAATATTACGACCGATTTATTTGGCATTTCTGTTTCGTCATACGGAGATACCGTCGTGGTAGGCGCCAATGGTGGTTCTGGGAAGGCGTACATTTTTGTTCGAAATGGGAGCCCTTGGGGGGGCACTTGGAATTTGCAAACATACCTGACTGCTTCAAACCCGACACCTGATATGCAATTTGGCACTTCAGTAGCCTTGTGGGGAGATACGCTCGTAGTTGGAGCAGATTTCGAGTCCAGTAATGCCACTGGGGTAAATGGAAATCAGGCTGATAAGTCGATGAATGCGGCTGGTGCGGCGTATGTTTTTGTCCGTAATGGTACAACATGGAGCCAACAGGCATACTTGAAAGCATCTAATACCGATAGTTGGGACTATTTTGGCAGAGAGGTTGCGATATGGGGCGATACTATTGTTGTTGGAGCTAGTGGGGAAAGCAGCAACGCCACAGGCATAAATGGCGATGAATCCAATGATCTGGCTACTAATTCTGGGGCAGCTTATGTCTTTTCCCGTGAGGGAACGTTTTGGAGTCAAATCGCCTATCTTAAAGCCTCCAATAGCGAGGCGTATGATAACTTTGCGACGGATGTGGCTATTGATGCCAACACGATCATTTCTGGTGGTGTAGGAGAAGACAGCAGTGCGATCGGTATAAATGGAGATCAGACTAATAATTCGGCGACATCGTCTGGTGCGGTATATGTCTACACAATCCCAAATCATTCGAGTTTGACATGGAATACATTTTTAGGTGGTTCTTTGGGAGTGACCGAGGGATATGACCTTTATACCGATGAACTGGGAAATGTCTATGTCGTCGGAGACACTTCTCCTTACTATAACATCGGTGGTACCTATTTGGACCCAACATGGGGGAGCCCCATTAGGGCGTATGGCGGCGCCGGAGATGGTTTTATTGCAAAATTGGACTCATCTGGGCATTTACTTTGGAATACTTTTTTAGGCGGCAATCAAAGTGATGGGATTACTGGAGTTATTGTTGATGGAAATGGAAATATCTATGTTGCCGGAGGAAGTTCGGCGGAATGGGGATCACCCCTTCGTTTACATAGTGGTAATGGATATGATGGGTTTATTGCCAAACTTACTTCTTCCGGGGAGCTGGTTTGGAACACATTTTTAAGTAATAGCGGCTTCTCTGGAATCGACTTGGATGATGCGGGTAACATTTACCTCTCCGGCAGCAGCATCACTAATTGGAGCATTCCTGATGTGCCATTGAGTCCCCATCATGGCGATTACGATGCTTTTGTAGCCAAGGTGTCCTCCGCAGGAGACCTGATTTGGTATACCTTTTTAGGTGGGGATGTGAGGGATATTGCAAACTCGATCGTCGTATCCCCTGATGGAAATATTTATATTGCCGGAACAAGCGATTCGACTTGGGGAACTCCTGTCCGCCCGTTTACTGGAATATTTTGGAATGCATTCGCTGCTAAATTGACTTCGTCTGGGTCATTATTGTGGAACGCTTTTTTGGGGAGTGGGCGCGACACAGGGAATGATATTGCAATTGATGCTGGCGGCAATGTTTACATCACTGGAGATAGTTCAGGTACTTGGGGAACTCCAATAAGACCTTTTGAAATGAATGTTCCTTTCCCAATCAATGCATTTGTTGCCGAGTTGGATACAGCAGGTGGACTAACTTGGAATACTTTTGTTGGTGATGGAGGACTAACAGAAGGTTTTGGCATCGGAGTGGATGGCAATGGCTTGGTTTATGTCGACGGAACAACTTGTAATTCATGGGGAAGCCCATTTAGAGACGTTTCTGGTTGTACCGATGCGTTTATTGCCATGTTTGATAGTTCTGGAAACCTCTTGACCAACGGTTTTCTTGGAGGGGCGCAAACTGATGAAGGACAGGCTTTGCATGTCTCTTCGCAAGGAGAATTATTTCTTTCAGGGTTCAGCAGGGGTGGTTGGGGGTATCATCCGATACGCCCTTATAGCAGGGGGCCGCAGGATGCATTTGTTGCAAAATTGCTTCTATTTCCAAAGGTAATTTCAATTAACCGTGCAGATACCAGCCCAACATCTGCGCCGACCGTGGATTTTATTATCTCTTTTTTCAAGCCGGTGGTTGGAATTGATACAGCCGGACCGGTTTTCGATGACTTTGAACTTTCTACAACTGGGAGCATCTCTGGCGCATCGATAACAAAAATTTCCGGCTCAGGAGATACCTACACCGTAACTGTGAATACAGGAAACGGCACTGGTACGATCCGCCTGGATGTGCCAACCACTGCAACGAT
>JAGNWT010000020.1 GCA_017985935.1 Anaerolineales bacterium
AAATCCCGCCACTTTGGTGATCGCCGCTGTCAGCGTCGTCTTTCCATGATCGATGTGTCCCATCGTTCCGACGTTGAGGTGCGGTTTGCTTCTGTCAAATTTTTCCTTCGCCATTATGTAACTCCTTTTTATATATAGACAAGAATGCTTTTCAGCAACTGAGCCCTCAATGAGACTCGAACCCATGACCTCACCCTTACCAAGGGTGTGCTCTGCCAACTGAGCTATGAGGGCTTAACGTGCTGACCGGAAAATCTTCCGGTAGTGGGCAGTGAAGGATTCGAACCTCCGAAGTCTTCTGACAACTGATTTACAGTCAGTCCCCTTTGGCCACTTGGGTAACTGCCCTAGATGAATTGTTGCTGATCACCGGCGTATTTTGCATCAGCAATCATGGAGCCGACGACGAGAATTGAACTCGTAACCTTCCGCTTACAAGGCGGATGCTCTGCCGATTGAGCTACGTCGGCGAGTGATTAAGCAGGCGGATTATACCAAAACAACGCTCAGCGTCAAGATTATTACGCTTTCATTATTAAAGTAGCAATTCCCAAAAATCATCTTGACATCCGATTATTTCGGCCTTATTATTAGAACATATTTTCTAACTATGACAAACACCGACCGTTTCACCTTGATGATAGAAGCATTAACGGAACTTGCAGTGGAAGCGCAATCGCATCAGACCGAGCCCGCGCCTCACCTGCCAGACCTGAGATCTGTACTGGCGGATCTGACTCCCCTGCCGGAGGAAGCGCTTTTCCTTGGGCTTGCCGATGATGGTCTGCCGGTGCTCTTGAATCTCTACGATCCAATTCCCGGTCCCATTCTGATCGTTGGAGATCAGGCAAGCGGAAAAACATCTCTGCTGCGAATGATCGCCCGGGGCGCAGAATATTTGCATCTACCTGAAAATGTCCAGTCGGGAATTATCACCCAATATCCCGATGAGTGGAAGAGGTTCGAAGAAAATCAAAACACGGTCGGGATTTACCGAACGCAAGACAGTTCGACCATTGAACTCCTTCAATCGCTTGTGACTTGGGCTCACAACAATAAAGGTGACGGACAAGCCATCCTTTTGTTGATGGATGATCTAGAAGCAATTACAAAGCTTGGGCAACAAGCAGAACAAAATTTACGTTGGCTGCTCCTGCGCGGACCCAGCCGCCGCGTATGGCCGATCGTTACTTTAAATTCAAGCCGCGCAAAAGAGATGGAACCCTGGCTGGACTTCTTCCGCACCAGATTATTTGGCTATATCGAGAATGCAGATGAA
The DNA here is from genome assembly GCA_017985935.1 of Anaerolineales bacterium. Classification (GTDB taxonomy): domain Bacteria; phylum Chloroflexota; class Anaerolineae; order Anaerolineales; family Villigracilaceae; genus Villigracilis. Next base: position 1,280 of record JAGNWT010000020.1, read on the forward strand.
GCACAGCAAGTAACCGGGCGGAGCCAATTTCTTACAGCTGATCTTTTCAAGGGATCGCAATTTGCAATGCTCGAAGGAAACAACTGGCTTAAGTTCTGGTCGCCGCCCATCGGACAATAAGTTTAGAGATAAGGAATAAATATGCATACCGGAATGTTGTGGTTTGACAATGACCCAAAGACCACGTTGAGCGTGAAGATCCAAAAAGCATTGGAATACTATCTTAATAAATTTGGACAGACTCCAGACTTATGTCTGGTGCATCCCAGCATGTTGGAGAGCGATCTAAATCAACTTGAACTTGGCAAGTTGACCATTCGTCCGTATCGCACCGTCATGCCCGGACACTTATGGATCGGAGTTGAGCATCAAAAATAATTTTGAGAAGCAGACAACCTTCGCCATTTATCGTTTCTCAAATTTATAACGAACATCCCGTGAATACTGGTCACGGGATGTTTTCTTTTCTCTCAGCCTATCGCTACTACAAAGGCAATCGCCTGACTTTCGGTGTGGCTCAAGCTTACAGACCATTCAATCAAGCCTAATTCTTTCGCGCGCTTTTCCCCTCCACCATGCAGATACAAATGCGGAGCGTGATTCTCATCGCCGCGCACTTCAATGTCCAACCAGCGGACTTCCCCGATGCCGCAACCCAACGCTTTGGCTGCAGCCTCCTTTGCGGCGAACCGCGCGGCGAGTGACTCAACCCTGCCGTCACACTCACGCTTTTCTATTTCGGTGAATATCCGATTCATGAATCTCTCTCCATGAAGTTCGATCGCTTCACGGATGCGCGTAATATCAACGAGGTCTACACCGCTGGCTAGTTTCATCAGGAACCTTTATCTTTTACGGTCCTGCGGTGGCGATCACCAAACGGTCGGGGTCAATATATTTTTTCGCGGTTGCGAGCACATCATCACGAGTCACCCCGCGGACCAGATCTACATAGCGCAGGAAATAATCTGCGCCAAGGTTGTAGCGTTCAATGCTCAGGAGCGCGCCAGCCACACCGCTATTCGACTCAAAGGAAAGCGGCAACCGCCCAACATAATTCGCCTGGCAATCAGCCAGCTCATTCTTCGTCACACCGCTCTTCACAAAGCGACGCAATTCCTTCTCGATCAAGTCGATCGCCTTCTTCAAATTTTTCGGATTCACCCCGGCGTGGACTTCCCAACTTCCGGGACCGATCCCCGCGCTCAGGCTGGACGAAGCGTAATACGCCAGCCCGGATTTTTCGCGCACCACATTTCCAATTCGACCCATCATGCCAAATTGACCCAGCACGGCATTCCCCAAAGATGCAGAAAAATATTCAGGATCTTTGCGGCTCGGTCCGATCATCCCGATCACCAAATCAGATTGAGACTTGCCAGCGATCGAATGATGCTTGCGGACCGTCTTCCGCACCGGCTTATGGGGAGGCAAAGCAGGCGCATCAACCTGACCGGGAACCTGCCACCCACCCAAGACACGATTCACCGCTTCGAACGCTTTCTTCGGTTCGATCGCCCCAACGATGGCAATGACCATGCCCTTCGGTCCGTAATGAGCGCGGTGGAAATTCTGCATATCGCGCCGCGTGATCGCCTTGATCGTCTCCACGAATCCATCACTAGGTCGGCTGTACGGATGCCCCGCGAACAAAGTTCGGTCGAAAGCCATCGCCGCCATATCGGAGGTGTCCTGCTCGCGCAGGGCAAGACCGGTAAGGATTTGCGCCCGTAATTTTTCGATCTCATCCTTCGGGAAGATCGGCGTCTTCAAAGATTCAGAAAGCAATTTAAGGAGGAGTGGAAGATCTTCGACCAATGAGCGTCCGCCAAAATTAGCGTTATGCACACCGGAATCAAATCCCATGCTCGCACCGACCGACTCGAGCGCGTTATAGATGCCGTCAAAATCGCGGGTTTGGGTACCGCGCATCAAAGACGAAGAAACAAAATCCGCGAGCCCGAGTTTTTCATCACTTTCGAAGATCGCGCCAGCGGGTAAATACCCCCCCATGCTGACAGAGGGGCTGTTGAAATTTGACCGCGCAAGCACAGTAATGCCGTTCGGCAGCACTGTGCGGAAAATATCCTCCGGACCGGGCAGGGATGGTTTAGCAATCAGTTTTGCCATTTAAGCCTCCTTGCCTTTCGGGACGTAGGTGCCGATCACACGGCTGGACGGTTGGAAATATTTACGCGCCACCCGCCGCACATCTGCCGGGGTGACCTTTGCCAGTTTGTTCAAATAATCGGTGAACCATTCATATGAAGAGAACATTTCCACGTAGCCCATCCAAAAAGCCTGGTTGGTGATGTTCTCGCTGCCGTACGCAAAGACAGCGCGTGCCTGCTTGACCGCCCGTGTGATCTCACTGCTGGAGACCAACACATCCTGCAGCTTGGTGATCTCTTTATCCAACGCAGCGAGCACTTCCTCAGGTTGTCGTTTGGGATGCTTGGTGATGGTGATGCGATACAGGTAGGGATCAATGGTGGCTTCAGACCAGCCGGAGACATCCACCGCGAACTCTTTATCAACCAGGGCGCGGTACAGTCGGGATGTTTTGTAGGAAAGTCCGCTGGCACCGGCAAGCAAACTGTCGAACACTTGAAGAGGAATATAGTCAGGGTCGGTGGCATTCGGGAAGCGATAAGCAACCTGAATGAATGTGGTCTCGCCGGGACCTTCCACCGAAAGGCGCACCTCGCCTTTCGGTTCCGGCTCGGGGCGGATGAGCCTTGGAGGAACCTTGCCCTTCGGAATCGGCTCGAACAATTCTTTGATGCGCTTCAACATGGACTTGGTGTCGAAGTCGCCCGCCATCGAGAGCACAGCGTTATTCGGCACATAATATTTTCGATAATGGTCGTACAGGTCATCGCGGGTGATCGTGCGCAGGTCTGCCATGTCGCCAATGATCTCATGATGATAGGGATGCACATGAAAAGCCGTCTGTTGGACGGCTTCACTTACTCGGAACATCGGTTCATTCTCGTGTCCTTCGCGTTCCGAGATGATGACCGTGCGTTCCGACGCAACCTCCTTCGCATCGAAGAGACTGTTCTGCATGCGGTCAGATTCGAGGCGCAGGGCAAGGTCGATCTTGTCGGCAGGCATGGTCTCGAAATAGCGGGTGGAGTCGTGAGAGGTGGAGGCGTTCCATCTTCCGCCTTCGCGTGAGATGGCTTTGTCCAGCATGGATGCGGGGAATTGTTTGGTCCCCTTGAATTGCATGTGCTCGGTCCAGTGAGAGATGCCGGTCTTGCCGGTGGGTTCGTCACGTGAGCCGACCCGATACCACACCCAGGATGAAATGATCGGCGCGGTGTGAATTTCCTTAAGCATGACCTTCATACCGTTCTTGAGCGTGGTCTGTGTGATCTTATTTGCCATTTGGCTCCAGATAATTTACCTCTAGTTATTGACAGATCGGTTGACCGTCCAGGTTTAAGACACTTGGATCGATCATGCAATAAAACGGTTTCACCACTTCCTGCAAGCCGGCAAACGGCTCATGAAGTTGAGTGTCTTTCAAAGGGATGTCCACGGGTACATTCAAAACAACCGGGACCTTTGTATCCACGGGGACGGTCAAGTTTAGCACAACCGGCAGTCCCGTCCCTGCCGGCAGGACAATGGTCGCATTGGCGCGGGTAATGTTCATGCCGCCAGTGTTGACCGTGACCAGCGCGTTGCGGATCGTAACATCTTCGCTCAAGACCACATTCGTCTGCTGATTGAGCAGCAGGTCAAACTTGACCGGGATCTCGCTTTGCACCGGAATGTTTGAGATGATATGGGCGCGATCCATCTTCTCGAAATTGGTGTACAAGCCGCCCAGCAAACCTTCGCCTATATTCGTGACGTTCTCGATCCTGATATTCTTATAGGTGTTCAGCACGAGCACAAGCGCCACCAGCAGAATAATGTTCACGACCATTGAGAAGATGCTGGCGATCGTCCAAAAGGGAGCGGCGAACTTCAGGTTCTTCACCGCGGTCCCCTTCAGCTTGAAGCCTTTGAATCTCGAAGCGCGGGCAGGCTTGGGCGGAGTCTGAGCCGAGGCATCCTCATGAGCGTGATCGGTTGGTTGGCCGCTTCCCTGATCGGGAAGAAAAGGAGCGGAGGAAGCGTCAGTCTTTTTAGGAAGGCGAGTGAGCGGTGATGTGTTGCCTGTCAGGCTGCGCATGCGTGTGCGGGGATCTTTTTTGGGCAGATTGTTCATGTAGCCTCCTGTGGATCAGAGCGGTGTTCCGTCTATATTAGCACAGATAATTACAGGTCACTTTACAAATTATCCTTAATTTTTTAACCCGTTCCTAATCTGTTGCGCGGTAACTTTTACCGAATTGTTTCGACTTTAAGACATTATAGCAACAATAAAGGGACGATTAGAAATTCTCCCAACGGCTTGAAGTTTGCTAAAATACCCAATATAATCATACAGTTTTTGTCTTATTTACGAGGAGGAAGAAGTGAGTGGATCTCAATATATAGTTGCAGTCATTGGCGCGGGACCTGCCGGTCTGTTTGGCGCACGTGAACTGGCGAATAACGGCGTTCAAGTCGTCCTATTTAACCGTGACATCAAACCTGGCGGTCTTGCGGAGTATGGCATTTATCCTGAAAAGCACACGATGAAGGATGGTCTGCGAAAGCAATTTCGCGGCGCGCTCGACAACCCGAACCTTGAATATTTCGGCAACATCGTCATTGGAAATCAAGCCGACATGACTCTCGATGAATTGCGAGGGTTTGGCTTTGACGCGGTGTTGGTCAGCGCGGGCGCGCAGGGCACCAAGTCTCTTGGGCTGGCAGGCGAAGAACTCGAAGGCGTGTATCACGCCAAGGAAGTTGTGTACGCCTATAACAACCTCCCGCCGTTCAGCCAGAAGAACTTCCGCTTTGGCAAACGCTGCGCGATCATCGGCGCAGGCAACGTGATGGTGGATATTGCCCGGCATCTCATCAAGGCACAGCAAGTGGAGGAAGTGACCGCTGTCGTCCGGCGCGGACCGAACGAAGTGAACTTCACCAAAGAGGAAATGAAGCATCTCATCTCCTATCTGGATATGGATGAATTCGAAAGAGAAATGCAGCGCGTTCGTCCCGCATTGAGCGCGGTCCAACAGGACCCGGATGCTGGTCGGCAAAAGATTTTAGAATCTCTCGCGAAAGCAGACCCCAGAACCAGCAGCGCGAAATTCCGTTTTGATTTCCTCGCCTCCCCCACCGGCATGCTGGGATCGAACGGTCTGCTCACCCAATTGGAAGTGGAAGATAACATCCTTGTTGAAAAGGATGGAAAGGTCAGCGCGAAGGGCACCGGAGTCAAACGCACATTGGATGTGGACACGGTCATCTTTGCCATCGGCGACAAAGTGGATGAGACCTTTGGCTTGCCGACCCAATGGAACGAGTTCATCAAGAGCGGCGAGCCGCGCTTCCCCATCGAAGGCATCTCGTACGAATCCACTGTGGACGGAGTATTCGTTGGCGGCTGGTCACGCAAAGCCAGCGAAGGTCTCGTGGGATACGCCCGCCGCGATGGCACAAATGCCGCGAAAGCGATCTTGCAATATTTGCAGAATCAAACTCCCACCCAAGCCGGCAGGGAGAATATCTCAGCCAGGGTCAAATCACTGGGCAAGCCGATCGTCACCAAGGAAGATGTTCGGCGGCTCGAGGCGGTGGAGGCTGAAGAGGCACAAAAACGCGGATTGGAAGAATTCAAGTTCGCCAGCAATGAAGAGATGCTGCAAGCCATGGGATTGATAGAGACAGCGTAAGGTTTCTCCCCTTTCTTTCATCAAGGAAGGGGAGAATTTTTTTATGGTTACAAAGGAATTTAAGTTATGAAACTTTCCACCCCAGAATTTCGCGCCATGCAATCGCTCCCCCGCAAATTGGGACAGCGTTTTTTTGAAATGCCCATGTTCCGCCAAATGGGGCTGGACCTGCAAGGCAAGGATGTGCTGGAGATCGGCTGCGGCTCTGGTTACGGCGCATACTTGCTGAATGAACTTCAGCCTAAAAATTACATTGGCTTGGATGTGATGTCCGAGCAGGTGGAATTGGCTCGCAAGCATTACCCCCAATTTCAATTTCTGATCCAGGACGCCGAGGACCTAAGTCAGTTCGCCGACGCGAGCAAGGATGTGGTCATCATCTTTGGCGTTCTGCACCACATTCCCAACTGGCGCAAGACCGTGGATGAGATCGCGCGCATCCTCAAGCCCGGCGGCAGTCTCTTTCTCGAAGAACCCCGCGGCGTGGACATCAAGGTCTTCGACGCCTTCTTCCGCTGGGGACATCCTGATACGGATTTTGGTTTAAATGCGTTGGACGAGCATCTTGCAAAACAGGGATTCAAGATCATCCACAAGAGATGGACTCCGCTATTGACGATGGTTCATATTCAGAAATAGCCGCCGCTCGATTTTCCTTAAGGCGCTCAAGCTTCATCCCCCCATCCCAACTCCCTCAGCACTTCCTCGGTATGCTCTCCCATCAACGGCGGCGGGAGTCGAAACTCCACGGGTGTATCGCTCATCTTCAACGGCGAGCCGACCAGAGGCAGTTTCCCAATTGTGGGATGTTCCATCTTCACCAGCATTTCACGCTCACCGACAACCGGCATCGAAAAGACCTGCTCAAAATTCTGGATCGGTCCGCAGGGAATCTCAGCCTCATCGAGTCTCGCCAACCAGTCAGAGACAGACGCGGTTTTGAAAATATCTATCAGCAAGGGAATGAGTTCGGCGCGGTTTTGCACGCGGGCTGAGTTTGTAGCAAACTTTTCATCTGCTGCAAATTCAGGCTTGCCGATCAAATCACACAGCCGCGCGAACTGACGGTCGTTCCCCACCGCGATGGCAAACCACCCGTCACTGGCTTGAAAACTTTGATACGGCACGATATTCGCGTGCGCGTTCCCATGCCTCTTTGGCAATTTGCCAGAGATCAAATAATTGCTCGCCACATTTGCCAGCCAGCCCAACTGAGAGTCGAACAATGCGATATCCAACTGCTGACCCCGCCCGGTCAGAGTCCGCGCTTGCAGGGCGGCCAGGATCGCGATGATCGCATTCTGCCCGGCGAACAAATCCACGACCGCCACGCCGGTCTTCATCGGCTCACCATCGGGTTCACCGGTGATGCTCATCAACCCGCCCAATGCCTGGATCATAAAATCATATCCGGGCTTATCCTTCATTGAGCCCGTCTGCCCGAAGCCAGTGATCGAACAATAGATCAATTTTGGATTCAACTCATGCAGGGTTTCAAAATCCAGACCGAATTTTTTCAGCGTGCCCGGGCGAAAGTTTTCCACCAACACATCGCTTTGCAGCGCGAGGTCGCGCAGGATCTTTTTCCCCTCGTCTGTTTTCAAGTTGATCACAATGCCGCGCTTGTTGCGATTGACGCACAGGTAATACGCGCTTTCCCCTTCCGCGAACGGGGGACCCCAGCCGCGAGTCTCATCGCCTTCGGGCGGCTCCACCTTGATCACATCCGCACCCAGGTCACCGAGAACCATCGTACAATAAGGACCAGCCAGCACGCGGCTTAGATCCAGCACACGAACTCCTTGCAAGGGTTGCATAGTTCTCCTTATTTAACCAAAGATGAATCAAGTTAATTTTTATGAAACGTGACCTCTATTTTAGCAAACCAATCATGAATGCGGCGGGATCATTGGGATTCGCGCCCGACGCACGCAACGGGATCGACTTCGCATCCTTCGGCGCCTTCGTGACGAATCCGATCTCTCTGCGCCCGCGCCTGCCCGCTGCTCAACCGGCTCTGATCGAATTCCCCGGCGGCTTTCTTACGCATTCAGGGCTGCCCAACCCTGGTCTTCCGTCTGTGCTCAAAAAACACAGCGCGCGCTGGAATCGCGCCGACATTCCGGTAATTGTCCATCTCATGGCGGACCGCCCCGAAGAAACTCAACACATGGTTCGGCTGCTGGAAGGAATCGAGAACGTGATGGCCGTTGAGCTTGGTTTCGCGCCTCTCCTATCCAATGATATTCTGCTGATGAATTTGGAAATGTGTGTGGGAGAACTTCCCTTGATCTTTTCGCTGCCCGCAGAGCAGATTCTATCTTTGGGTCCAAGGCTGGTGGACGAAGGCGCAAGCGCCGTCAGCATCTCGGGTCCGCGCGGGGCATTGAGGCAAGAAAATAAGTTAGTGACAGGCAGGCTGTATGGGCGTTCGTTATTTCCGCGCGCACTGGAGATCGTCCACTCGGCGGCAATGATCGGGCTTCCCATCATTGCCGCGGGCGGCGTGTGGACGGAAAGCGACGCGGCGGATATGCTTTCAGCGGGGGCAATGGCTGTCGAAATGGATGCCAGCTTTTGGATCCCGAAAGACCCGCCCCTTTGAGCGGGTCTGTGTCGAAGAGTGCGATCAGTTAATAGAAAAGAGTCCCACTTTTCAGCGGGACTCTTTTGTACGATTCGGGGAATTAGAGAACGACTACGTCAGCAGCCTGCAAACCCTTGGGACCGGTCTCGATGGAGAACTCCACCTTCTGGCCTTCCTGCAGGTTCTTGAAGCCTTCGCCTCTGATCGCAGAGAAATGGACGAAGACATCGGGGCCGCCGTCACGTTCGATGAAGCCGAAGCCCTTGGTGCCATTGAACCACTTAACCGTACCGACTACACGTTCAGACATTTTTTGCCTCCTAAGCAAATAAAAAAAATAAGGTGACGCAGTATGTCTTTCATCGGGCGGTTAAACAAAACGGCTCAAAGGTTGTGCTTTGAGCCGCCGTCTTCATACTTCCACAACGAAAAGCCACTTGCATCCTACGGGCGCAACTTTATCATGAAATTCTCATCTTGACAATTATTTGACCTGCTCCAAAATCATCACTGGAATTGTGCGGTGAGAGGCGCGGATCCTGTACATATCGAAGCCCATATAGACCGAAACAGCCATCTTCCAATACCGCTCCCGTTCTTCTCCCTGCGCCTCGCGCGCGATGTACACGCCCGTTCTGCCGCTAACCAACACGGTGCATTGAGGGGTTGCCTTGAGGTTGTAATACCAGCTGGGATTATGCTTCTGCCCAAAATTTGAGCCGATCAAAATGATCTTATCGCCGTCGATCAAACCGGCGAGCGGCATGGTGCGTGGTTCACCGCTCTTCGCGCCGATGGTTGTGATCTGCACCATTGGCAAAAATAATTCAGACAGTGTTCGCCTGCCTCCACTGATCTTGAGCATGGCATTGTCCACCCGATACAAGATCACAGCCAGCGCGGCAGAGACCGGGCGCAGCATGGCAATGCGATGCATGAAACGTTGAAATGAATTGGGAGTCTTGATGGTGTTCATTTGAGCGGGCCGCCTTTGTACGATAAATTGGTCGAGCCATAAAAAGATCAATAACCAGAAACACAGCGCGATCTGCAAGCCGACCGAGAGCGCGTGCCGCTCGGGAGCCATCGCATCTCCATGCCAGGTGATGAAGAGATGCGGCAGGATCGGAAGATCGAGCAGGATGAAAATTCCCCACAGCGGATTTGAAGTCCATGCCTGCTGCCAGAGGGCGAACAGAGCAGCAACGGTCAAGCCCACCCACAGGAAGGGAATGAAGTTCACAGGGTAGATGAACGGCTCGATGAACCAAGGCAGAATGGGGTCGTACTGCGCCGCGAAATATTTATCCACATCCCGAAAGGCGATCAACTCCTGAAAGGGAACCCATGCCTGACGGAGACTCCGCGCCGGATTCGTCAGCAGATATTTCATATAGCAGGTCTTGCCATCTTCCAAAAGCCAGATGCGGTAATCTTCCAATTCGGGGTCGTTGTAAAAGGCGCTGTCCTGACTGTGACCAAAATTATTTGCCATGCCCAGCAATGCCGGTGAGACAGGCATGCCGCAGGACTCAAGATAGGTCACTGCCGCCGAACTGAGCAAAATGCGCCGCCCGACAAGATTGTGCATCGGAAAGACCCAACGCTCGCCGATATCGGAATTGTAGTTGTTGAGCAAAAAGGTGAACAAAAAAAATGCGGCGGGAATCAACACACGCGGCTTGACCCAGCGGAATAGCGCAGCGAGAGTCAGCATCCCTGCCAGCATGAGAAGGAGATAGGCGTTCGTGTCGCGCGTGAATGCGAGGAAGAGTCCCGCCGCGCACAGGGCGATCACTTTATCCGCCCGCCAGCCGTGAACAAGCCAGATGCCCAGAGCGAGGAAGAGCACGAACCACGAGACCGAGAGCGACTCGGTCATCATCACGTACTCCCAATTGGCGAGATGGCGGACCAAACTCAATGCCAGGATCAAGCCAAAGGATGCCAGCCGCAGACGAACGGTCCGCATGGATGCGCTGACAAAGCAGGCAAGCAGTCCCCAGGCAAAGATGGAAAACACAACCTGATAAAGAGATGCGCGGGGAAAATCCCCGGCTGAAATTTTGAGCAGGAGCGGAAAAACGAGCGGGCGCTTATCGCCCCAAAAGCGGACGTCTGTAATGGGCTGCTGCGAAACACGGAAATAAGCGGCGGTATCCACCAGCTCACGCGGATTTTCCTGCGCGGACTGATTGGTCATCAGGCGCACGAAGGCATACCCGAGAAACATCAACACAAGCAAAATGACAAGCCGACGCTCTGTCGCCTGCATTATTTCTCCAACCAGATCGTCACGGGTCCGTCGTTGTGGATCTCCACCTTCATGTGCGCGCCGAACCGACCAGTTTGGGTCGGCACGCCGTGACCACGCAGCAGTTCGACGAAACGATCAACAAGCGGAGAGGCTGCTTCAGGCAAAGCCGCATCAATGAAAGATGGACGGCGTCCCTTGCGGGTATCGGCGTATAAAGTGAACTGCGAAACGACAATGGCTTCGCCTTTCACATCCAGAACCGAGAGGTTGGTCTTGCCCTGCTCATCTTCAAAGATGCGCAGGTTGGCGGTCTTCTCGGCAAGGAACGACGCCTGCTCTTCCCCATCGCCATGACCGATGCCCAATAAAATCAGCAGACCATTCCCAATACTGGAAATGGTCTCGCTATCGACTGTAACACTTGCGTGGGAAACTCGTTGAATTAATAAACGCATGGGAATGAGTAAGAAGTAAAAAGTAGGACGCGGGCGCTTTTTACTTCTTGCTTTTTATGGCAACTGCATCGCCTCGCGAACTTCCGCCATTGTCTTTTGGGCAATGGCACGGGCGCGATTGCCGCCGTCTTGCAAAATGTCTTTAATATGATTCGGGTTGGAAGCCAGCTCGGCGCGTTTGGCGCGGAAGGGCTCAAGGTGTTTGTTCAAGTTGTTGGCAAAGCGCAGTTTGCAATCCACGCAGCCGATGCCCGCCTTGCGGCACTCGGTGTTGATCATGTCCACTTCCTCCTGCGCGGAGAAAAGTTTATGCATGGTGAACACATTGCACACATCGGGGTTGCCGGGATCGGTCTTGCGCTGGCGGGCCGGGTCTGTGACCATTTCGCGCACCCGCTTGACGGTCTCTTCGGGCGGAGTTGCAAGCTCGATGTGGTTATTCAAACTCTTGCCCATCTTGTCTTTGCCGTCAATGCCGAGCACCTTCAGCACTTCGGTATGCTTCACCTTCGGCTCGATGAGAGCCTTGGTCTGGTAGCGATAGTTGAACGAACGCACGATCTCGCGCGCGAACTCAATATGCGGAGCCTGGTCAATGCCGACGGGGACAACATCCGTCTTGTAAAGCACGATGTCGGCGGTCATCAACACGGGATAGCCGACCAGCCCATAATTGATATTCTCTGGCTGTTGGCGCACCTTCTCTTTGAAGGTCGGCAGATCAGTAAGCTTGCCAAGTTGAGTGACCATCGAAAGATAGGTGTGGAGTTCCATCACCTCGGGCACATGCGACTGCACAAAGAGGATCGAATCCTCGGGGCGGATGCCCGCCGCGAGCCAGTCCAGCGCCATCTCCAGCGTGTTCTGCCTTAATTCCTGCGTGGTCTCCACCGTGGTCAACGCGTGGACATCTACAATGCAATAGACGCATTCGTAATCTTCCTGCATCGCCACATAGTTCTTGATGGCACCCAGATAGTTGCCAAGGTGCTGACGCCCTGTGGGACGCGCGCCCGAAAATACTCTGCCTTTTTTCGCCATTCTTTATCCTTCAACCAGTTTGTGAATAATTCCAACAACTTCGCCCGCTTCGGCGTGACGTTTCGACTGCAGCTTTGAGAAGACCAGCTTCCCGTTCACGCTGACCTCGAACCTGCCCCCGTCCGAAGGGATGAGGGTTATCGCTTCGATCACATGCTCATACTCTTTGAGAAGATCACCCGCCAGACTCACGGCCCGGGTGGTGTAATGTCAAACTGCACAGTAGATGATCTCGACCTTAAGCATGAAGCCCTCCAAAAGTTGAATTGTTAGAAAATTATAACATGAGGCATCTGAGGCTTGCCCCTCCCTGATAACAGGGCTATAATGCGCACGTTGTTTCGGAAAGAGATGCAAGGAGAAAAAGAATGCCAGTCTATACTTATCGTTGTGAGAGTTGCGGAGTGCAGTTCGAACGTCATCAATCCTTCACAGATGCCCCCCTGAAGACCTGTCCCGAATGCCGCAAGAAGGCGCTTAAGAAGGTCATCACCCCCACCAAGATCATTTTCAAAGGATCGGGATTCTACGCAACAGACCACAAGTCGCCTTCAGGAGATACATCCAAGGCTTCAAAGAAAGCGGATAAAAAGGAAAGCGCCCCCAAAGAGAGCGCATCCACCGATAGCAAACCCGCCAAGAGCGACAGCGCGGAATAAGCACAGGTCATAAAAAGAGCGGCGCATATGCGCCGCTCTTTTTTGTTGTCCACGTAAAAACTATGCGGGCTGCGGAGTTCGCTTCACGGTCCAGAAAGATGCGATGACCAGGGGGATGACGGCTATGGCGGCGCTAATGTAGGCCATCATGTTGTACCCCAGCGCAGCGAAGATAAATCCGCTGCTCAAACTGCCCGCCGCTGAAGCCAGCCCAACGAGCAGGTCGTTGAAACCCTGAGTCCGCGCACGCTCCGCCGGGGAGAGTTGATCGGCAAGCAATGTCGAGCCGCCCACGAAGCAAAAATTCCAGCCGAGCCCAAGCAGGAACAATGCCACACCCAACGGCAGGACATCTGGCGAGACAGTTGCCGCAAGACAAGCGAGCACCAGAGTCCCCGCCCCCGTGATGATGACCGGCTTGCGTCCCCAGCGGTCCGCGAGCCAGCCAGAGATGATCGAAAAAGCGTACATGCCAAAAGTGTGCGAAGAGATCACAATGGAAATATCCGAGAGCATGTGATCGTGGTCTCGCATGTGCAGAGACGTAATGACCATCACCAGCACCATGACCATCTGCCCCAAGACCATGCTGACGACCGCGACCATCGCGGCGGGTTGACGGAAGATCTGCGCCATCGTTCGGACTCCGCTCGTGTTGGATACTGCTTCGGGAAATTTTTCCGCCACCAGTCTGCCGATCTCACGCGGGTCTGGACGCAAGCCAATAAACACCACGACCGAAGCAACCGCGAACAAAGCGAGGCTGACGAGATACGCGCCCGCAAGTTCATCGATGCCCCATGAACCAATGAGCCTGCCCGCAGGTCCCGCCACGAACGGACCGACCACCGAGCCGACCGTTCCACCGATCACCACATTGGAAATGGCGCGCCCGCGATGTTCGGGCTTGTTAACCTCCGCTGCGGCAAAACGTCCCAACTGCACGGCCGAGTTGGCAATGCCCATCAAGATCATGCCGCCGAGGAAGACCGTAAACGTGTGAGTGGCGATCGCAAAAAAAGCGATCCCCGAACCTACCGACCCGATGACCAATCCGATCGACAAACCGTTGCGCCTTCCGATCGCGTCGTACACATAGCCCCACATGAAAGCCGCGAACGCGCCCGCCAAAAGATAAACCGCCGACGGAACGCCCGCCCAATCGGAATGTCCGCTGAGCTCTTTGCCCACGATGGAGTTAAGAGTGGCGGCGGCGATGAATCCCGCCGAGGCAAGAGATTGTTGGGTAAAGAGGATGGCTGTTATTTTTCGCGCAATGGATTCAAGATCTGTCACTGGAGAGTCCTTGGGTTTTGGAATGGGCGGAGTATATCAAACAAAAAAGCGACCCTGAGTTTCCTCAAGGTCGCTTCGGTTTACTGAAAACAATCGGGCTTACTTGCGCCCCATGGCATCCATCACAGCCACGGCAGCGATCTGCACGATGGCATTCACATCGTCACCGGTCTGCAGCACATGGACAGGAGCACCCACGCCCAACAGGATGGGTCCGATGGCCTTGGCATTGCCAAGTCTTGCCATCAGCTTGTAGGCAATGTTGGCAGATTCAAGCGAGGGGAATACCAGCACGTTCGCATCCTTCACCGCGCTAAAGGGATAACGCTCTTCAACCAGTTCGGTGACAACAGCCGTATCCGCCTGCATTTCACCATCCACGACCATATCGGGGAATCGAGTCTTGACCAACTCCACCGCCTTGCGCACCTTGTCTGAATGCGGGTGCGGTGTGGAGCCAAAGTTCGAGAATGAAAGGAAGGCAACTCTCGGGTCGATCTCCAGCTTCTTCGCGTACTCTGCCGCGAGGCAGGCGATCTCAGCCAGGTCTTCAGCAGTCGGGTCGATGTTCACGGTCGCATCAGTGAAGAGATACACCTTGTCATCGACGATCATAATGTACACGCCCGCCGCGCGGGCAACTCCCTTGGCTGTGTGATGCACCTGAAGAGCCGGGCGGATCACTTCGGGATAATCATAGGTCAGCCCTGAAATGAATGCATCTGCATCGCCCATCTTCACCATCAACGAACCCAGCACGTTGGGGTCGCGCACGGATTTCTTGGCGTCGCGCAGGGTGATCCCCTTCCGCTGGCGCATGTCGTAATAAGCGTTGGCGTACGCATCAATCTTGGAGAATTTGTTCGGGTCCACGACATCAGGCTTGAAGTCCATGCCGAGGATCTGGATCTGTTCTTCGATGACCTCAGTACGTCCGATCAACACAGGGGCGGCGATCCCTTCTTCCTTGACCTGTTGAGCGGCACGGATGATCTTCTGTTCTTCGCCTTCGGCGAACACCACACGCTTCTTGCCGCCGGAGGTGCGGGCCTGGTTCTGGAAGAAGTAGCGGATCTGCTCGCCCTTGCCCTGGCGATACGCGAGCTGTTCACGATATTCATTGATATCGATCGGCTTGCGAGCCATGCCGGTCTTCATCGCCATTTCGGCGACAGCGGGAGCTTCCCACAACAGCACACGCGGATCGAGCGGCTTGGGAATGATGTACTCTCGTCCAAACTTGATCGCATCGCCGCCGTAAGCCCGGATGACCGAATCGGGCACATCTTCCTTGGCCAGCGCGGCAAGCGCCTTCGAAGCGGCGAACTTCATCTCTTCATTGATCTGCTTCGCGCGCACATCCAATGCGCCGCGGAAGATGAAGGGGAAGCCCAAAACATTGTTAACTTGATTTGCATAATCTGAACGTCCGGTTGCGATGATGACATCCTTGCGAGCTTCCTTCGCCAACTCGGGTTTGATCTCGGGGTCGGGGTTTGCCATGGCAAAGATGATGGGATCGCCAGCCATGGTCTTGACCATTTCTGGAGAAAGCACGTTGGCGACCGAAAGCCCATAGAACACATCTGCGCCTTTCACCGCGTCAGCCAGCGTACGATGACCCTTGTCATCGACCGCGAGCATATCCTTATATTTGTTCATGCCTTCCTTGCGTCCCTTGTAAACGACGCCCTTCGTATCCACCAGCATGATATTCTCGCGCTTCACGCCCCAACTGATCGCCAACTCCGCGCAGGAAATGGCAGAAGCGCCGGCGCCAGAGATCACAAGGCGGATCTCATCATGCTTCTTGCCCACGATCTCCAGGGCATTGGCCAGCCCCGCCGATGAGATGATGGCCGTCCCATGCTGGTCATCATGGAAGACGGGAATGTTCAGCATTTTCTTGAGTTCTTCTTCAATGTAAAAACATTCGGGGGCTTTAATATCCTCGAGATTGATCCCGCCAAAGGTCGGAGAGATCGCAGCCACCACCTTGATGATCTCATCCGGGTCGTGTGAATCCACTTCAATATCAAAAACATCAATATCAGCAAACTTCTTAAATAACACCCCTTTTCCTTCCATCACCGGCTTGCCAGCCAACGCGCCGCGATCGCCAAGCCCCAGGATCGCCGTGCCATTGGAAATTACCGCCACCAAATTACCCTTAGACGTGTACTCATAAGCATCATCGGGATTCTTTTCGATCTCCAGCACAGGCTCTGCAACACCAGGCGAATACGCCAAGCTCAGATCCCTTTGTGTATCCATCGGTTTGGTGGGCACCACTGCGATCTTGCCCGGCTTACCCTTCAAACGATGGTATTCAAGCGCATCTTCACGTGTAATTTTAGCCATACAGCCTCCAGTGATTGTTTTATTTCGGGGAATTTCGTCCTGCAAATTATGACATGACATGCAAAAAGCGAATAGTTGCTTTTGTCACGATTTTCATATTTGCTAATCCCCCCTTAGCGCCTAAAATTCATGTATAATTCAAAAAATCCTTAGGGATTCATTAAGAAATTTCCGCCGCTTGCGGCCTTGCTCGAAACTGACTGGACATTGGTGCACGATCCTCCCCCAACACCCGGGAGTTAATTTGTGAAGCTTTTTTGGATGCCATTTATGATGATAACAGGCTTCACCACTTTTCTTGTGCTTGTATGTGACGTAAACCGTCATTTACCCTGACTTACCTCCATCCGCCTCATGCGTGACCTGGAGCCTGCTCAGCCAACCCAGACATTTTCCACAGCCAAGGCCGATTCAGTCGGAAACCTTGGCTGTGTGTTCTTTAAATGAAAAAGATAACCGCCATCACCGTCCAAAAGAAAAACCCCGATCGGGTAAATATTTATCTCGATGGAGAGTTTGCCTTTGGGGTGGCGCGTATCACAGCCGCGTGGCTCAAGAACGGCGACCTGCTCAGCGAAGAAAAGATCGCCCGCCTGTTGGCCGAAGACGAACGCGAATGGGCCTATCAACAGTCCCTGCTCTACCTGAGCTACCGCGCCCGTTCTGAAAAGGAAATACGGCAAAACCTGCGCAAGCACGAGGTGTCTGTGGATGTGATCGAAGAGACCCTTGAAAGGCTCCGCAAGGCAGGTCTTGCCAATGACAATGAATTTGCCCAAACGTGGGTGGAAAATCGCAGTACATTCCGCCCGCGCAGCAAGCGAGCCCTCTCGATCGAACTTCGTCAAAAGGGACTCGACAATGAAACGATCCAGGCGTCTCTCTCCAACGTGGATGAAGAAGCCCTCGCTTATCAAGCCGGATCGAAACGCGCTCCCAGATTCAAAGATTTGGAATGGAGTGAATTTCGAAAAAAGTTAAGTGAGTTTCTCGCCCGTCGCGGATTTTCATACTCCGTCACCTCGCCCGTGGTCTCCCGGCTGTGGAGCGAAATACATGCGGGGTCAGAGCCGCCTAAGAATGAGGACATTTAAATGAACCCGATCGTCATAGTGATCATAGATTTTATAACGCTGATCATCGGCGTTGCTGCAGGTTATTTCTTTCACCGTTACCAGGCCGATCAGGCTGCCAAAGCCCGCAACGAAAAAGCGGATAATATTCTCAAGGTTGCCAGCGAACAAGCCCGCCTGATCGAAAGCGGCGCCCGCGACAACGCAACCAAGATCGTCAAATCTGCAGAGACCGAGATCAAGGAACGGCGGGCGGAATTGAACCGCGAGACCGAGCGCCTCGACAAACGCCGCGGCGAGCTCGATAGCCGCTTCGACAAAATGGAACAGCGCGAACAGACACTGAACAAGCGTCAGTCGCAGGTCGACAAGCGCGCCAACGAGATCGATAAACTTTACGATGAGCAATTCAAGAAGCTTGAGTTCGTTGCCCAGATGAATCAGGATGAGGCACGCAAGGAATTGTTCGCCGCAGTGGAAAAAGAAGCGCGCGGCGATATGGCTCGCATCATCCGCCAGATCGAAGCGGAAGCGCGTGAAGAAGGCGAAAAGCGCGCCCGCAAGTTGATCGCAGATGCGATCCAGCGCGTGGCTTCCGAGCATGTTGCTGAAGTCACCCGCGCGGTGGTCACCCTGCCCAGC
This sequence comes from Anaerolineales bacterium, assembly GCA_017985935.1. Taxonomy (GTDB): domain Bacteria; phylum Chloroflexota; class Anaerolineae; order Anaerolineales; family Villigracilaceae; genus Villigracilis. The sequence continues at coordinate 19,440 of JAGNWT010000020.1, forward strand.
GAAGAAATGAAGGGACGCATCGTCGGCCGCAATGGACGCAATATCAAGGCCTTTGAACAGGCCGCAGGCGTGGATGTGATCGTGGACGATACACCCGACTCGGTCACCATCTCCTGCTTCGACTCCGTCCGCCGTGAGATCGGTCGGCGCGCTCTCTCCAAGTTGATCCTCGATGGACGCATCCACCCTGCCCACATCGAAAAGATCGTTGAAGATGAAACAAAAGCGGTTGAGAAGATCATCAACGAAGCGGGCGAGCAAGCCGCTTACGAAGCCAACATCACCGGGCTGCACACCGAAGTCCTGCGGATGATGGGACGCTTGAAGTTCCGCACTTCTTATGGACAGAATCAGCTCGCGCACGCAGTGGAAGTCTCCAAACTGGCTGGCATCCTTGCGGCTGAGATCGGCGCAAATATCGAACTTTCCAAGCAGGGTGGTTTCCTGCATGACATCGGCAAGGCCATGGATCACAATCAGGATGGCACGCACGCCGGGTTGGGTGCGGAGTTCTGCAAACGGTACGGCGTGAACCCGATCGTTGTCAACGCCATCGCATCTCACCATCATGAAATAGACCAGGAAACTGTGGAAGCGGTCATCGCTGAAGCGGCAGATGCCATTTCTGGTGCGCGCCCCGGCGCCCGCCGCGAAGACCTCGAGGCTTACATCAAGCGCATCCGCTCGCTCGAAGAAATGTCCATGTCTTTCGAGGGCGTGCAGCAAGCCTTCGCCATTCAGGCTGGACGCGAAGTACGCATCCTCGTCCGCCCGGACCAGATCGACGATCTTGCCTCCGCCCGCCTGGCACGTGACATCGCCAAGAAGATCGAAGAAACCATGCAATATCCAGGTCAGATCCGCGTGACTGTCATCCGCGAAACAAGGTCAACAGAATACGCGAAGTAACCTTCCTTACAAGGGTGTTACGAATGAAATCCCCCGCTTCCACAGATGCTACACTTTCGGAAATGAACAAAAGTTTCCACCCGCATCTCAGGAACTGGGGGATTGTTTTTGGGCTGGCGATCTTATACATCGCCAGTTTTAGATTCCTGCTTTCCGTGTTTGGAGCGGCATCTGTTGCCTTTAGCGGAATTACCGTATTAGCCGCAGGCTGGTACCTCGGCACATTCGCCGGTGCGTTCGCTGGGGTAACGGCGACCATTCTGAATTATTTCCTTCTGACATTGATCGGCGGTTATTCATGGCCGTCAGTGGACCAAAACGATTTCCTGCTGGGATCCTTCGCCCTCGTGTTGATCGGTGGAGGCATTGGTCAGATGCGTCGGAATTTCGACATCCGCCTGCGCACGGAGAAAGAGCTTCGCTCACGCGAAAAGTTTTTGGCATTGCTGAACGACATGACCCAATCCATCGTCGCCGGGCAGGATATCAACACGAGGATGCAAACCCTGGTCGACGACCTCGCGATCTTGCTCGAAGCCGACTCCTGCTGCATCACCCGCTGGGACTCGATCAAAGAGCAAACATTCCCGATGGCAGCCAATCAGCATGGGCATCCATTCATGAACATGGATTTTCCCAAAGAGGCTAAAAACCTGACCACCTCCGCTTTGGAGGAAGGCAGGATTCTGGTGATCGAAGATATCGCAAAGACGGGGTTTCGCGAAGCGCAAGCCGTTGACAAACTTTCTGAGCTGGCTTTCATAAGCATCCCTTTGTTCTTCCGTGAACATCGCCTGGGTGCCGCTATTCTGGGATATCGCAAAGCTCTGCATGATTCCGCAGAGACCCTCGAACGGGCCAAGCAAGCTGGCAACCAGATCGCGCTTGCCCTTTGGAACGCCCAGCAGGAGATCGAACTTCATCAAAGATTACGCGAAGCAAAAGCCATTTCAGACATCGCCTTCGCGCTCAGCGAGACCGAGCGAATCGGGTTGAGCAATGTGCTGCAATTGATCGTGGTATCGGCGCAAGAGTTGATCCCCAACGCGGAACAGGTCGTCATTCACCTGCTCGATGAAAAGGAAAAAGTTCTCACCCACGGAGCAGTCATTGGTTTTGACGAGAGCCATGGCGGGAACAAGAAGATGCGGCTTGGCGAAGGCATCGCCGGGCAGGCCGTCTTGAGTGGAGAGACGATCAACATCACAGACGTTCTCACCGATCCGCGCTTCTTGAAACTGGATACCGAACCCACCTATCGTTCCCTGCTGGTGACGCCCGTATTTAGCGGAGAGCAGAGGCTTGGCACCATCAGCATCCAAAGCAGCCATCCATCCGCATTCTCGAACAGCGACATCAGCCTGGTCAGCCAACTTGGGATCCAGGCCGCGATCGCCATTGAGAACGCACACTTATTGGAAAGCACCAAGCAAGCGTTGAAAGAAGCAAATGCCCTGTATCGGGTCAACCAGGGCTTGGTGGCATCGCTTGATCCCAACGAACTGCTGGCAGATACCGTGGAGTTACTTCAAAAGAACTTCGGGTATTACTATGTGCAGATCTTTGTCGCCGACCCTGAAAGCGGAGACTTCATCATGCGCGCCGGCAGCGGAAAGATCGGCGCCCAACTGCGCGCACGCGGATATCGCATTGCAGCCGGTGACGGGCTGGTGGGATACACCGCAGAAACCGGCACCTCCTTTTTCACCAACAATGTTGACGATGTGGTTTCTTTTATTCGGAACCCGTTGCTGCCGAACACAAAATCTGAACTGGCTGTGCCTGTCAAGGCGGGCGGAACCATTTTGGGATTGCTTGATATTCATCAAGCGCCGCCCAACGTTTTATCGCACCGCGATATTCAACTGGTGAGCGCGGTCGCAGATCAACTTGCAGTGTCGCTGCAAAAAGCCGATCTGTACGAGACCCTGCAGTTATCGCTGCAGCAGGAAAAATCGATCCGAAATCAGTTGATGCAGAACGAGCGCCTTGTGGTGATGGGACGTTTGTTGGCCACGGTCTCACACGAATTGAACAATCCACTCCAAGCCATTCAGAACGCTTTGTTCCTGCTCAAGGAAGAGAATGTTTTTACTCCGCAAGGCCGGCAGGACCTTGAGATCGTGCTCGCAGAATCCGAACGCATGGCCAGCATGATCGAACGCCTGCGTGCCACGTACCGCCCCATTCAAGCGGATGATTTCACCCCCACACAGATCAACCGCCTGATCGAAGATGTGTACGCCCTGATCTCCACTCACCTGCGTCACAACCAGATCGCTTTTGAATTCCTCCCCGAGCCAGACCTTCCCGACATCATGGCATTGGCAGACCAGATCCGACAGGTGCTGTTGAACTTGCTGATGAACGCGGTAGAATCCATGGCTGAGGGCGGCATGCTGACAGTCACTACCGACCTGATCAAGGAAAAGAACGAGATCCTTTTGACCGTTTCAGATACCGGACCGGGCATCGCGCCCGAGCTGCTGCCCAACATCTTTGAAGCCTTCGTCACCAATAAACAACGGGGCACAGGGCTCGGCTTGACCATCTCTTATGATATTGTGATGAAGCATCACGGGCGCATCACCGCCGAAAACAAACCCGGTGGAGGCGCAGAGTTTAAAGTTTGGCTCCCCACGGAATATAGTGAGATCGTATGAACATAAAAGGACACATCCTTATCATCGATGATGAAGCTTCTCTTCGGCAGACCCTGGCTCGCATCCTTCAGCAGGCGGGCTTTGAGGTGACCACCGCAGAGAATGGAGAGCAGGGACTTTCCTATATTCAAAGCACCAACTTTGACATGGTCTTCATGGACCTGCGCATGCCCGGCATGGCCGGCATGGATGTGCTAAAGTTCATCCACGCTCAATTCCCGAACCTGCCGGTGGTATTGTTCACAGCGCAGCCAGATCTCAACTCTGCGGTTGACGCCCTGCGAAACGGAGCGACAGACTACCTGCTCAAACCGTTAAAGCCTCAAGCGTTGATCGAACGCGCCCAAAGCATTATCGCCAGCCAGCAAAAGGAAAATCGAAAGCGGCAGATCCTCGAACAGATCGAAGCGCTGCAAACCGAGCTGAAAAGCCTGACAAGCGGGCAGACCGGTCCCCTGCAAGCCGCGACCTTCGGCACCGACCGTTTCTTAAAGCGCGGGTCTTTGGTACTCGACCTGCACAAGCGTCACCTTGTCATCAACGAACAGACCATCAACATCCCCCCCACCTCATTTGACTATCTTCTGGTATTGGCAAGGCACTCGCCAAACATCGTCAACTACCAAACCCTTGTAGCCGAAGCGCAGGGATATCAAGCTGATCTGCGCGAAGCGCAGGAACTCACCAAGTGGCACATCCACCAACTGCGTCAGGCGATCGAGAATGACGCGCATGCCCCGTCGTACCTGATCAACGTCCGCGGGACAGGCTACCGCCTTGTGGCAGATTAAACTCCTCGCGCCAGATCTGCTCATTGGAATCAAACCCGCTCTCAGCTTAGCCTGAAGCGGGTTTTTGATTCCAGGCATTCCCAAACTTTTGCCAACTTTCCTGCCCGACTCCCTAACGTAGGAGAAACCGGTTGTGATCGATAATGTCGGCAATGAATACTCCAGAAACCACTTCCAAAGATCAAGTCCGTATCCTTGTTGTTGACGATCACCCGAACACTGCGTCAACGCTGGCTCGCGCGCTCACCCAGCTTGGACCCGTGGTGAACGTGGTTTCAGCAACAAGCGGGCATGATGCCCTTGAAAAAGTAAAGACCACCGGCGTGGATATTCTGTTCACAGACATGATCATGCCCGAGATGACCGGTCTGGAACTGATCGAAAAACTGCAAAGCCACCCCGCCGGAAGACCGTCATACACCTACCTTGTCACAGCTTACGATGTGCCAGGGTTGAAGGTGACGGCGCATCGTCTGAAAGTGAACGAGGTGATCGTGAAGCCTGTGCGCCCTGAGCGCATTTGCCAGATCGCGTCGAACGCCATTGACGAAATGAAGCACTCGACCCGTCCCGTAAAACAGGCTGTGACCAGCAAGAAAAAGTTCAAGATCCTGGTGGCAGACGACCGCCCCGATAACGTCACCCTGCTCACCCGCTATCTGGAATATGAAGGATATGAGCATGTGCAGGCGATCGACGGTCTGGAAACGCTTGACAAGGTGCGCGACGAGCTGCCCGATCTGGTGCTCCTGGATGTGAACATGCCGCACAAGGACGGCTTCACAGTGCTGGAAGAGATCCGCAACGACCCTGCGGTTCGCCACATCCCCGTCATCATTTTGACCGCCGCCCGACTCGACTCGTCAGATGTGCAATCCGGCTTAAATCTCGGCGCAGATGATTATGTGACCAAGCCCTTCGACCGCCACGAGCTAATGGCACGCATCCGCACGAAGCTCCGTGTAAAGGAAGCGGAAGACATCATCCGCCGCCGCAATCGTGAACTCAACCTGCTGCCAGAGATCGGCCGGGAGTTGAGCGCCCGTACCGATGTGAAAGACCTCGCCAATATTCTGCTTAAACGCACAGTGGAAACCCTGGGCGCGGTTCAGGGAAATATGGTCATTTTGGGATCAGACCTGGAACCGCAACAAAACTTTCAAGTGACGCCTTTGGCAGATCATGCCGGTGTGGAATTGGTCGTCCCTGAGAAATTATTGAAATACATCGACGAGACCCGTCAGGGAATGGTGATCGCGGATGCGCGCAAGGAACCGCTCTGGCAGTCTTCGAATGCCGCAGGGAATATCCTTTCGGCGGTGGTCGCTCCGCTGCATGGGCGCAAGGACCTGCTCGGACTGCTCGTCCTCACCCACGAACAGGAAAACTATTTCAACACCGACCATCTTCTGCTGTTACAGGCCATCGCGAGTCAGGCGGCGATCGCCATCGAGAACGCCCGTTTATACACCAACGTTTTACAGGAACAAAAACGTCTCGCCGCGATATTGGAAAATGCGGCAGAGGCTATTCTTATGTTCGATGCGCAGGGCAAGCTGGTCCTGCTTAACCCGGCCGGTGAAAAACTGTTCACAGATTTCAAAGCGAACATCAATCACACCCTGCCTTGCGGGCACGGGTACGATATCTTCATTAAACTGCTGGAAGATGCCCAGGGCTCGCAAGCCGCGAAATCGGGCGAAGTGTATTGGCCCGACCAGCGTACCTTCGTGGCGTTGATCACCCCGATCGAAGACGGCGGGCAGGTTGCCATTTTGCATGATGTGACCCACTTCAAAGACCTTGAGCAGGTGAAGAACGAATTCATCGCCACGGCTTCACATGACCTGAAGAATCCGATCACCACCATTACCGGCTTCAGCACTCTGCTCTCGCACGCCGGTCCGCTCAACCAACAACAGACCGATTTTGTAGCGCGGATCCAATCTGCTGCGCAGACCATGAGCGAACTCGTGAGTGACATGATGGCGCTGGTTCAAATGGACCTGGATGCCACCAAGAAGTTCGAGCCTGTTGATATGGGGAAACTACTTTCAGAAATTGCGAATGAGTTCATGCCCCAGGCCGACATCAAGTTGCAGACTCTCAGCTTTTGTCCGTTGGAAAGACCGGCGGTGATCACAGGCGACCCGCTGCAGCTTCGCCAATTACTCCGCAACCTGTTGGGCAATGCGCTTAAATACACACCCAAGGGCGGCTCGATATCACTTTCTGCGAGAACGGTCGAAGGTCAGGTATTGATCGATGTGCAGGACAACGGCTACGGGATCCCGGCTTCGGATCTGCCCTTTATCTTCAACCGTTTTTATCGTGGAAGGACCGGCAAGAACCGCGAAGAGGAAGGGAATGGATTGGGGCTGGCCATCGTGAAATCAACGGTGGAGAACCACGGCGGTCGTATCAGCGTGGAAAGCGAGCCGGAAAAAGGAAGCTGCTTCAGCATCTCTCTCCCGGTCCTTGATCGGGTGGAAACTGTCCCTGCCGGGCAGGAGCAAATTACAGAATCATAATAATCACTTTTCTTAACAATATCTTTATTATCCAATTCAAGGCTAACTTTTACAATGAAGAACGTCGAAATGGGTCTACCTTTATTTATGAGTTACAGCGTGAACCTCGAGAACATCCGCTTTTGTGCCGCCAGTTCGTTTGAGCGGCGTTTTTACATTAATCAATTTCACGGGCAGAAAACCCATGCGCTGTCTTCATCGGCAGAACAAAGGAGTGAACTATGATACAAAGCGCTAGGCCGGGCAGCAGCCTGACCGTCAGATTTCTGGCTATTACTGGTGTGGTCATTGCCATCATTATCGCCACCCTGTTTTATTGGATGGCAAAAAGACAGGAAGCCCAGATCATCAATCAGGTCGATCAACAGGCCAGAGTCCTTTTTCAACAGATCGTTCTGACCCGTTCGTGGGCAGCTTCTCAGGGCGGTGGCGGCGTTTACTCCGAAGTCACAGATGCCGTGCAGCCCAATCCCTACCTGTTGCAAGTGGATGGGCTGACTGTCAACATCAATTCTGAAGAGGGGAAAGCATACACTTTAAGAAACCCTGCTTTGATCACAAGAGAATTGTCCGAGTTGGCTGAGAAGGAAGGCAACTACGCATTCCATATCACCAGCTTGAAACTATTTAACCCGAACAATACGCCTACCACCTGGGAAGCGGATTCGCTGAAGAGGTTCGAGAGCGGTGAAGAGAAGGAAAGCTTCATCATTGAAACAACGGATGAAGGCGCAGAAGTTTATCGATACATGGCTCCGCTTTATATCAAGGAATCCTGCCTGCTCTGCCACAGTTCACAAGGATACAAGGTCGGAGATGTGCGCGGCGGAATCAGTGTAACGATCCCCATGAACGAAGCCCGCGCGGCGATCCAATCGAACAACCAACAACTGTTCGTGATCGGCATCAGTCTGATCGTTTTCGTGCTCGCGATTCTCTGGCTTTTGGTTTACAGCCAGATCCTTCAGCCTTTGAATAAACTGCAAAAATACGCGGTCGCACTCAGCGAAGGAGACCTGAACATTCAGGCTCCGATCCAGTCACAAGACGAGATCGGGAACCTGGCGGAAGCCTTCAACAAGATGACCTCCCAATTACGAGACTCGATCGGCACGCTGGAACAGCGTGTGTCAGACCGCACCAAGGCGTTGACCACCTCCACCGCTGTGAGCCGCCGTCTTTCCACCATCCTCGACAGGAAGGAATTGGTGGAAGAGGTCGTGGAACTGGTCAACAAATCTTTTGGTTATTACCACACCCAGATCTACTTCTTCGATCCGGGAACTGAAAACCTGATCATGGCTGGCGGCACAGGAGAAGCCGGCAGGATGCTGCTAGCGCAATTCCACAAAGTGAGAAAAGGAAAAGGATTGGTGGGTCGGGCGGCAATGACCAATCAAGTAGTGCTCGTCCCTGACACCGCGCAGAGTTCTGAATGGCTGCCCAATCCGCTCCTCTCTGAAACCAGGGCTGAGGTTGCGATTCCGATCTCCACAGGTGATGAAGTGCTGGGCGTGCTCGATGTGCAGCACAACGTCCGTAACGGGCTGCAGCAGGAAGATGTTGATTCGTTGTCGTCCATCGCCACCCAGATCGCGATCGCTCTCCAGAATATTCGTCAGTACGAGAACACACGCAAGATCGCTTCGGACATGGGTGTGGTGGCGACCGTGGGTATTTCCACATCCACCATCTCTGATGCCCGGCAATTATTACAGGAAGTTGTGGACCTTTCCAAAAAGTCCTTCAACCTGTACCACGCACACATTTACCTGCTCAATGAAACAGAAGAGATGCTTGAGTTGACCGCCGGCGCTGGCGATGTAGGACGGAAGATGGTTTCTGAAAAACACAAGATCCCGCTCAACCGTGAACAATCTCTGGTGGCTCGCGCCGCTCGTAACCGCGAAGGCGTGGTGGTCAACGATGTGACCGAAGCCCCGGACTTTCTCCCGAACCCGCTCTTGCCAAATACCCGCGCAGAAATGGCAGTACCCATGATCGTGGCGGATAAGGTGATCGGTGTGCTTGATGTGCAATCTGAAACGATCGGTCGCTTTACGGAAGTAGATGTCAATATTCAAACCACGCTGGCCTCTCAGGTCGCGGTAGCTTTACAGAACGCGCGCTCTTTCGCCCAGTCGCAGCAGCAGGCGGAACGAGAAACAGCCGTGAACCTCATCACACAGAAGATACAAAGCGCCACCAGTGTGGAAGCCGCGCTGCAGATCGCCGCGCGCGAGCTGGGACATGCACTGGGGCGGAAGTCCACCATGGTCATGATCGAACCTGAAGCGTTGGCAGGCGCATCGCGCGCATCTGCCACCGATCAGGAAGATACTCCGCGCGAGATCGAATCCATGGGAACAGGAGTTTCATCATGACTCAATCCACATTAACCAAGATCAAGATCGCGAAACCGACCGAAGATCATCTGAAGACAAATACAACCCGGGTTGCCGCCAGCATGTTCATTGCCGCGCTGGCAGTCCTATTCTTCTACGGATACCTGGCAGTACAAAACGGCGCATGGCAATTGTATGTCCTCGCTGGCTTGCTCGTTCTTTACGCAGTGGATGCCGCATTGTCCGCAAGGATGACCCATCTCCCCACCGACACACGGGCATGGATGGTGATCCTTGGATTGACGTTCATCCTGCCTGCCGCAACATTACTGCTGGAAGGTGTGGGAGTCTTCTTCGGCTTATTCCTGGCTGTGCTGGTTGCGGCGATGGCGTCCCAGACCCTGAAGGGAAGTCAGACAAGACTCGGCTACGGAGTTGGCATTGGCTTCGGCATACTAACCGCCGGGCTGGAACTACTGCCGCTCAATTACCGTTTGTATCTCCCCCTCACCCAAACCCTGCTCCCGACCTTTACGATCCTCGTTCTCTTGTTGATCGTTTTCTTTACCATCACCCGTTCATGGGAACGCCTGCTGGTCTATATTCAATCATCCATCCGAAACCGTCTGGTTGCCATTACTACAGGCGCATCCCTCATCCCGGTCTTGCTGATCAGTCTCATCATTGGCTGGGCGACCTTTGCTCAGGTGCGCAGCGCTCTTACCCAAGATGCTTTTGAAAAGCTCTCGGCTGTGCAAACCATTAAAGCCAATCAGATCGCCATCTACCTCGCAGATCGTCAAGGTGACATGGTGGCGTTGAGCGAAACACTGGGCTCCGTGCTCAATGAATCTCAGGCAAAAATGAGCGCCATCAACACCTTGAGGCGCGATCAGATCGTTCGTCTCTTTGAAACATGGGATGCGGATGTTCGCGATGTGGCATCTGACCCCGGCGTTATCGAAGGGACCAACGCGCTTGAGCTCGGTTTTCAAGAAGTGAGCGCATCGCAGGTCCGCTCGCTGTATCTTGGCAAGGAATTCCTTCAAGCAGCAGACGACGGCAGTTCATACAGTTCCGCTCACGAAGAACAGCATGGATTCTTCAGCGGGTATATCGCCATTCACGGCTATAAAGATGCGTTCCTGGTCGATCCATCTGGCAATGTGGTTTACAGCGTATTAAAGAGCAACGTGTATGGAACCAATCTCTGGACCGGGGACTACAAAGACAGCAACCTCGCCCTGCTTTATCAAAATCTTTTGCAAACACCGGCTGGCAAATCTTCGATCGCCGATGCCGCCATATTTGAAGGCAGCTACGCCATGTTCATCGGCACCCCCATCTACAATGGCACCGCGCTGGAAGGCATGTTGATCTATCAACTTCCGATCGAAGAGATCGACAGCATCATGTCCGAAAGGACCGGTCAGGGTGCCACGGGCGACTCCTTCCTGATCGCCATGGAAAAAGATGGGCGGGTCACTTACCGCAGTAACAGAACCATCGTGGGCAATGGCGAATTTGTGGTCGGTTACGACCTTACTGCCCTCGCACCCCAATTCATGTATGACGCCCTGAACGGTATCACCGGCGGTCAGTTGGTAATCGGCAGCGTAGGAGACGTCGTCATCAACGCTTATAGCCCGCTCGGAATCGAGGGGATCAATTGGGCGGTGATCTCCAGAGTCGCGGCATCGGAAGCGCTTTCTCCGACCCACTTGGCGGGTGAAAAAGACTTCCTCGCGGGATATCAGGAAACGTACGGGTATTACGACATCTTCCTGATCGAACCTGACGGGCTGATATTCTACTCCGTCGCAAAAGAGTCAGACTACCGCACAAACATCCTTACCGGGGAATACAAAGATACAAATCTCGGCAGGTTGGTGGCTGAAGTAAAGGCAAGCAAGGCGTTTGAATTTGCCGACTTTGAATTTTACGCGCCGTCCGGAGGGAAGCCCGCAGCGTTCTTTGCCATCCCGGTCACGAATGAGAACAACGATATCGTGATGATCATCGCAACGCAGACCTCGCTCGAACAATTGAACGCAATCATGAGCGAACGTACCGGCCTGGGCGAGACAGGCGAGACCTTCATCATCGGGCAGGATAAACTCCGCCGAACTGAAACCCGCTTTCTTGCGGAGCTTGGCACCGACTCCACGATCTTGAATAAAGACTTTATCGTGGATACAGAAGCATCACGCTCGGTGATCGAAGGCGAATCCGGGCAGGCAACTTTCAATGATGCCGGGAATATCCCGGTCATGGCATCCTGGTCACCTGTTAAATTGAGCGAAACAGAAGAGTCCAATCCTGAGTTTGAGATCTGGGGTGTGATCGCCAAAATGGATGTGGCTGAAGCGCTGGCGCCGGTCAATCAACTTGCAAGCACTCTGGGACTGGTGGTGGGTCTCGCGGTATTAGGCATCGGCTCGCTGGCAGTTTTGCTTGGCGCGCGCTTCGCAACCAACTTCGCCAACCCGATCATTAACCTGACGAACACAGCCGCCCAGGTTGCAGAAGGCAACATGGATCTGGTCGTGAAGACCGACAGCGTGGACGAGATCGGCACACTATCCAACGCTTTCAACACAATGACCTCACAGTTGCGCGAATTGATCGGCAGTCTTGAAGGTCGCGTGGCTGCCCGTACCAAAGACCTCGCGACAGTGGCAGAAGTGGGTACCGCCACCGCCACCATTCTCGAAACGGACAAACTCCTGCAAGCCGTGGTGGAACTCTCCAAAGAACGCTTCGGTCTCTATCACTCTCATATCTACCTGCTGGATGAAACCGGCGAGAAACTGGTGCTGACATCAGGCGCCGGCGAACCCGGGCGCATTATGGCGGCAGAAAAACGCTTCATCCCGATCAACCGGGAGCAATCACTGGTGGCTCGCGCCGCCCGCGAACGCAAAGGCGTTATCGTAAATGACGTGACTCAAGCGCCAGACTTCCTGCCGAACCCGCTGCTTCCCCACACCCGCTCAGAGTTGGCAGTGCCCATGATCGTGGCTGGCAAATTGATCGGCGTGTTCGATGTACAGTCCGATCAGGTGGGACGCTTCACAGAGTCGGATGTCAATATCCAAACCACTCTCGCGGCGCAGGTCGCAACCTCCATTCAGAACGTGCGCGTCTTTGAACAAGCCAAAGCGCAGGCTGACCTTGAAACGCTCGTCAATACTATCGGTCAAAAGATCCAGCGCACCACGACCGTGGAAGATACTCTGCAAACCGCCATCCGTGAAGTTGGGCTGGCTCTTGGAGCGGCGCGAGTAAGCGCCAGTCTTCAGGTAAATCGCGAAAAAAATAAAGCCAGCGAGAATTAAGGAGTTCGAGATGGATCATACAAACTCTACTACAACCTCAAACCAATCAACCACGGCATTCCGCACCGCGTTGATCATTCTGGTTCTCACACTCCTTTCCATTGGTGTCCTGCTCCCCATTTCCATTCAAAACGGCGCATGGCAGTTATATGTGCTAACCGCTGCGATAGGGTTGTTCAGCGTCCTGAATATTTTTGCCCTCAGGCTCATCCGCCGCGGGCAGGTGGAAGCAGGCGGTTGGACATTGATCATCGGGGCATATGTTCTTTTCAACGTCGGTATGTTCTTTACCAAGGGAACATTCCTGATCGCCGCCGGTTCCATGATCGTGATCTCCTACCTGATCGCAAGACAAACCCTCTCCCAAAGATCAGCGAACCAGGCGTTGGCAGTCAGCGTTGTTGTGGGTCTCTTCATGCTCGCGCTGGACCGATCGAACTCGGCTTTCCGCCTTTACATTCCTGAAGTTCAGAACCTGCTCCCCTTCCTCACCGGTATCGCCGCAGTGGTACTGGCGGTTTTTCTTACATACCAATCCTGGGGATCGATCATCACCAGCCTGCGTAATAAATTACTATTCGCCTTCTTCGCCATGTTATTTGTGCTGGCGCTGGGCACAGTACTCCTCGACTACAACACGACCAATCAAAGGATCGTGGATGAAGAGACAAGAGACCTCGGGCGTCTTGAGATCTCGGTGAAGAATCAGATCACCTCCCTTGAACAATTATCACTCGCGCTCGCCACTGAAATGGCAGGCAGCCCCGAAGTTCAAGCTGCATTTGCCGCCAACGATCGTGAAAAACTGACAGAGATCACCCTCCCCACTTTTTTGGTGGTTCAAGAAAAGTTCAATGTAAAACAATTGCAGTTCCTTCAGCCTCCCGCCACTTCGTTCCTAAGGCTTCACCAACTTGATAATTTTGGCGACGACCTGACATCCATTCGCGCCACCGTCGTCCAAGCCAACGCCGCCCGGCAAGAGGTCAGTGGTATCGAGATCGGTCGTGGAGGTTTGGGTGTCCGCGGCGTTGTGCCGGTCACCTATCAGGGCGAGCATATCGGCGTGGTGGATGTCGGCATTGACCTTGGTCAATCCTTTCTCAACTCCATTCAGAATCAATACGGGGTTGAAGCGCGAATCATGATCGACAGCAAAGCCGCCGAAGCAGCAACGATCCAGGGTTCCATCTCTGAACAGCCCGGACCCAATCCGAATCTTTTGTATCAAGCCGGAACCAATAGCGATCCGTTCTTTGCTGAAGACTCCATTTATCCGCGCGTGATGTCTGGCGAAACAGTGGTGTCACAATACGAGCTTGAAGGGCGGAAGTATTCGATCATCAGCTTCCCGATCAACGATTTTTCGGGCAAGCGGATCGGTGTCTTTGAAGTCGTCTCTGACCGCACAGACAGTTTCGCACAGGAGAACAGGAACCTCTTGCAGACCATCGCCATCAGTATGGCGGCGATCATTTTGGGTGGTTTCATCATCCTTCAATTCCTAAACATCACCGTGCGCCCCATTAGCAACCTGACCGAAACAGCCGCAGCCATCGCGGGCGGCGACCTGAGTCGGACGGTTTCTGTGAACAGCGTGGACGAGATCGGCACATTGGCGAACACATTCAACGCCATGACCGCTCAATTGCGCGAATCTTTCTCCACATTGGAACAACGTGTGGCGGAACGTACCCGCAACCTTGAGCTTGCCGCGGAAGTAGGACGCACGGTTTCGCAAGTGCGCGCACTGGATGTCATGTTGACCGAGGCGGCGGAACTCATCCGCAGACAGTTCGATCTGTATTATGTGCAGGTGTATCTCATCAACCCCAGCCAGACCTATCTCAACCTGCAAGCCGGCACCGGGGATGTGGGTCGGGAATTGCTTGGGCGCAGTCACCGCCTGCCTTTCAATGTCAATTCGGTCAACGGTCGCGCCGCGATCGAAAAAAGATCGGTGGTCATCTCAGACACTTCCACAAGTGTCACATTCAAACCCAATCCCTTGCTGCCTGAGACGCGCTCCGAAATGTCGGTGCCGCTCTTGATCGGCGAAAGAGTGGTGGGTGTATTGAACATGCAAAGTGCGGTCAGCGGTGCGCTGAATCAGGACTCACTGCCCGCTTTTGAAGCGTTGGCAGGTCAATTGGCGATCGCCATTCAAAACGCGAACTTCCTCGCCGAGACAGAACAAGCCCGCGCCGAAGTGGAAGCGCAAGCGCAGCGTCTATCTCGCGCCAATTGGACAGAATACCTCGATGCCATTCACCAGCCGGAAGAGACCGGTTACGTCTTTGAGCAGAACAAGATCACACCGTTGTCGAATGAAGCGGAAGTAAAGAATAACTCGCTCGTCGCGCCGATCACGGTCACAGGTGAAGAGCTTGGCAACCTGGTCCTGGATATTGAAGGACAGTCACCGATCGCCCGCACAGATGAGTTGCTCAACACGGTTGCGCGACAGGTCTCCCAGCAGATCGAAAGCCTGCGCCTGCTCGATAGCGCAGAACGATATCGTCTTGAAGCTGAAGAAGCGTCCCGCCGCTTGACCCGTGAAGGCTGGAAATCCTTTGTCTCGAATACCGGCGACAAGATCAGCTACATTTATGACTTGAAGGAAGTGCGCCCACAAAATAACAACGGCGACCGCCGGGTCGAAGAGACCGGTTACTCGCTGCCGCTAAAAGTCCGCGATGAAGCCATCGGCAAGTTGGTGGTTCAAGGGTTGGACTCACGCGATACAGATTCCGTCGCTCTCGCGAACGAAGTGGCGGAACGCCTCGGGGCGCATATCGAATCTCTGCGGCAATTTGACGAGACCCGCCGCGGTCAGATCGAATTGGACAAGCGCGCACGCCAACTGGCAGCGGTCGCGACCGTCAGCTCGGTTTCTTCGCGAGAACTGAACATCGAGAAGATGCTTGAATCGGTGGTGTACCTGACACAGCGGCAGTTCGGCTTGTACCACGCCCACATCTTCATCTTCGATGAGAACACAGACATGCTGAAGATCGCGGCGTGCGGATGGAAGGAAGGCGACGAGCGCGAAGGCACACACGGCACCACCGCCATCCCTCTGTATCAGGAGCAATCGCTTGTGGCGCGAGCTGGTCGTGACCGCCTCCCCGTGATCGTCAATGACGTTCACAGTGAACCGGGCTGGCTGCCAAATCCGCTCCTGCCCGATACCGCCTCTGAATTGGCTGTGCCGCTGCTGATCGGTGAACAGATGCTTGGAGTTCTCGATGTGCAGGCGGATCACTTGAACGCCTTCACAGAGGAAGATGCCAATATCTACGCCACGCTCGCTTCACAGGTATCCACAGCTTTGCAAAACGCCCGATCCTTTGTCCGCGCGCAGCAACAGGCGGAACGCGAGTCCACGCTGAATGCCATCAGCCAGAAGATCCAAAGCGCAACAACGGTGGAAGCCGTGCTGCAGATCGCAGCACGCGAGTTGGGTCACGCCCTTGGCGCTCCCATGACCATTGCCCAATTGAGCATGAAGGACAGGAATTAATTGTCGCAAGCTCAGGAGACAACCCATGCCTCAAAATGAAAGATCTCATAAACGGGTTGAAAAACTCTTTTCCGATCTGGAACAGATCGTCAGGCGGCCAGACTCCATCGAAACAGGAGCAAACCCGCCCGTCGTGAATGGACCGGCTTCTTCGTTGTCAAAGAACGAGGAGGCAGATCCGCATTACGACACGAATGAATTGCTGGCGCGCATCCGCGAACTGGAAGAGCAGTTGAAGGGCAGTGAAGATCGAAGTACCCCGCAAAAGGTGACCTACGCTCCCACCGTTATTTATGAACCGGAAGAAATCGGATTCGCCTTTCGCGAAGATAATCTTCAGCCTGTGAAAGCGGCAGACCTGCCAAATGCAGAACTTGAGAAGACGATCAATACTCCACTGACAGCGAGCGGCATTGTGATCGGCGATCTGAAGATCGCTCCTCCCCCACAACGCGAGCTGACGGAAGAGGATGCAAACCTCACCAGTGCTGTTGCGCAACAGGTTTCGCTTCAGATCCAGAACCTGCGTCTGCTGGCTGCAACCGAGCGGGCACGCGCTGAAGCGCAAGCCGCCAACAGACAGTTCACCCATGAGAGCTGGGAATCCTTCATGGATGGGATCCGAAATAGCGAGCGCATCGGGTATGTGTACGATCAGGCGGCTGTGGAACCTTTTAGAGCCGCCACACCTGAAGAGATCGATTACCAGGAAACCGTCAATGTGCTCGATGAACAGGTCGGCAGTTTGTTCTTGAAAACCGACCCCGAACATCCGCTGACCGATGACGACAAGGATATGGTCGCTTCGGTGGCGCGTCAGATCTCGCAACAGGTGGAAAATTTGCGCTTGCTGGCCGATGCCTCTCGCGCCCGTGCCAACGCGGAAGAAGCCACCCGCCGCCTCACCCGTCAAAATTGGCAGGCGTTCATTGACCAAAAACCGGAAGCGCCAGGCTATGTTTATGACTCGGTGCAGGTCACTCCCTTCGGGCAGACCGAAATCTCCCACGAGATCACCTTTGAGCAGCCGCTCATCGTGCGCGGTGAACCCATTGGGCAGTTGTCTGTGGCCGGGCTGAAGGAACTGCCCACGGGCGCGATCGAGCTTGCCAACAGCATCGCAGAACAAGCCAGCGCACACATCGAAAACCTGCGTTTGTTCGAGTTGAACGAAAGGCGCGCGCGTGAATTGGAAACTGTGGCAGTCGTCAGTACCACCGCTTCCACCACGCTCGACCCCAACGAATTACTGCAATCAGTGGTGGACCTGACAAAAGAACGCTTCAACCTCTATCACACCCAGATCTACCTTGCCGACGAATCATGGAATACGTTATTGCTTACAGCCGGCGCAGGAGAAGTGGGACGGAGCATGGTGTCGGCTGGGCAAGCGCTTCAGATCGATGCGGATAAGCTGGTAGTGGCCCGCGCCGCACGCGCACGCACCGCCCTGATCGTGAACGATGTCCGCAAGGAAGCCAACTACCTGCCAGACCCCTTCCTGCCTGATACCCGCTCCGAGATGGCCGTGCCCATGATCTCTGGTGACAAGGTGATCGGCGTGTTCGATGTTCAATCTGCGCAGGCCGGGTACTTCTCGCAGGAAGATGCCAACATCTACACCACGCTCGCCCTGCAAGTGGCGGTGGCTCTGCAAAACGCAAGGCTGTATGCAGAGCAGTCGGCGACGGTGGCGCAATTGCGCGAGCTGGACCGCCTGAAATCATCCTTTCTGGCCAACATGTCTCACGAATTACGCACTCCGCTCAATTCCATTCTCGGCTTCGCCGATGTGATGATCGAAGAGTTGGACGGTCCGCTAACCGAGAACATGAGGAACGACCTTGGCTTGATCTACAAGAACGGACAGCATCTGCTGCACCTGATCAACGACGTGCTCGACATGGCGAAGATCGAATCCGGCAAGATGAACCTCAACATTGAGAAGTTCAACCTGCAGGAGATCCTTGAAGAAGTGACCGGCATCACCTCACCGCTCGCCGGCGAGAAGAATCTCGCCCTCTTTATCGAGCCTGACTCAGACCATGAAGTTGAGATCCATGCCGATAAGATCCGCCTGCGCCAGGTGATGATCAACCTCATCAACAACTCCATCAAGTTCACCGAGAAGGGAAGGGTCTCTGTTCGGGTGAACCGCGAAGAGAATAACGTGCTCATCAGCGTAAAAGACACCGGCATCGGCATCCCCATCGATCAGTTGGAAACCGTATTCCAGGAATTCACTCAGGTTGACACATCCACCACCCGCAAGGTCGGCGGAACGGGGCTGGGTCTGCCCATCAGCCGCCGCTTGATCGAAATGCACAGCGGACGACTTTGGGCCGAAAGCACGGGCGTCAACGGCGAAGGTTCAACCTTCTATGTCTTCATGCCCATCGAAGCGCAGATCAATGAACGACCGGTGGACCAAAAGGTAAAATAAAATCATGGCGAAGCCAAAATTCCTTCAATGCGCCATCTGCGGAAACCAGCAGTCTTACGAACCTTTTGTGCCGGCTGTGTGCAGTCAATGCTCCTCGCAATGGCTTGAAGCAAGTTACGATTACGAATCATTCAAACGCGAGATCCTGCGCGGACTTCCCGGGCACGCCAGCAACCTCTGGCGTTATCAGGATGTTCTGCCCGTGGACAACGCCAACTCTTCGAACCTGTACCCCGCCGGTGGAACACCGCTCTGGCTCTCGCAGCGCTTCGCTCCCAGCCTTGGGCATGAACGGGTGTATTTCAAAGATGAACGCTACGGACCGACCAGTTCCTTCAAAGACCGGCAAGCCGCAGTCGCGGTCGCTGCGATGAAAGAAGGCGGGATCAAGGAAGCGGTCATTGCATCCACCGGCAACGCTGCGGTTGCGTACGCAGCAGCCTGCGCCAGGGCCGGTGTAAAACTCTGGGTCTTCATGACCAGCCTCGTGCCGCAGGAAAAATTGCGCGAGGCGGCGCTCTTCGGCGCAGAGGTGATCCGCGTCAGCGGAAATTACGACCAGACCAAACAGATCGCCAGTCAGTTCGCCCAACGCAAGCACCTGCTTCTGGACCGCGGCGCAAGTTCAGTGCCCGCTCGTGAATCCATGAAGACCATTGCTTATGAGATCGTGGAGCAGCTCGGCTGGCGCGCACCTGATTGGTACATTCAGGCTGTGAGCGGCGGCATGGGTCCGATGGGCGTGTATCAGGGCTTCAAGGAATTATTCGACATGGGATTGATCCATCGCATTCCCAAGATCGCGGTCATTCAAGCGGAAGGCTGCTCGCCGATGGTCAAGGCGTTCAAAACCGGGCGTGACACCGCCGAGCCCATGATCCCCGACACCCGCATCATCATCCTTTCCACGGGCGACCCCGGCAAGACCTATACCTACCTTTGGAACATCCTCCAAAAATATGGCGGCACGATGGAATCCGTGACAGACGCGGAAGCCTTCGACGCCATGCGGGCGCTTGCCAAAAGCGAGGGAATGGCCGTCGAGCCGGCAACCGCCGTCGCCTACGCGGGACTGGTCAAGATGTTGAAGGATGGGACGATCGGCAGGTACGAGACCGTGGTGGTCAACTGCACCGGTCACACCTTCCCGGTTGAAAAGCATGTGCTCGGTGATCAATGGGCGGTGGATGTGCATTTGAGCAAGGATCAATCGCCTGCTCCGCAGGAAGGGCTGCAAGCCGCGCTCGAAAACCTGGACGAGAAAGTGACCACCGTTCTGTTGGTGGATGACAACTCGGACGATGCCCTGCTCATCCGCAGGTTGTTGGAAGGCAAAAAATCCTACCGCGTTTATCACGCCAAGGACGGCTGGGAAGGTCTCGCCATGGCGCGTCAGCATCTGCCCGACCTGATCGTCAGCGACCTGACCATGCCCGGCATCGATGGGTTCGGTTTTGTCGAAGAGTTGAAACTTGACCCGCGCACAAAGGACATCCCTGTGGTGGTGGTCAGCGCAAAAGATATCACCACGGAAGAAAGAAACCGCCTGAACGGGCGTGTTGAAGCCCTGTATCAAAAAGGGTCCCTGCCGACCCGCAAATTTGTAGACAAAGTCATCAATGTCATTGAAGATAAGAATGGAGCCTAGAGAAAGCATGGGAAGCAATATCCTATACATAGAAGACAACCCCGATAATATGATGCTGGTGAAGCGCGCGCTCGAAGCGCGGGGATACACATTATTGCAAGCCATGACCGGGCTGGACGGTATCGCGTCTGCTGAAAGCAACGATATCGACCTGATCCTGCTGGACATCAACCTGCCAGACATAGACGGCTACGAAGTGGCCCGCAGACTTCGCGGCAGCAGGAAGCACGCGTTGACCTATGTGCCGATCATCGCGGTCACTGCCAACGCCCTGAAAGGCGACGCCGAAAAGGCATTATCCGCCGGCTGCGATGTGTACATGTCCAAACCGATCAACATCCGTGAATTGTGGGCCAGGGTGGAAGCCTTCGTCCCCTCCAACCCCAACGCGTAAGATTGCCGTCCCACAACGCGGCTATCCCATAGTGTTCCAAACCAAAACATCCATTGCCATGATACGCATACTCGTTGTTGAAGATATCCTCGATAACCTAAACCTTGTCCGCAAGGCATTATCCAAAGCCGGGTATGAGATCTTTCATGCGCCAGATGCTGAAACCGGCTTATCCATGGCTCTGGACCTCGTCCCAGACCTGATCCTGCTGGACCTTGGTCTGCCCGATTACGACGGGCAAACCCTGGCCGGTTGGATGCGTGAAGAGCCGTCTCTGAATGACACGCCCATTATCATTTTGACCGCATGGCCTGAAGAAGCAGCCAGGGAAGTGGTCAGAAGTTATCGATGCGACGGCTATATCATCAAACCGATCTCCAGGGTCAGTGAGTTCGCTGCCCAGGTCAAGTCCTACCTCAAAGCGCCATAGATGCAACCAGACAACACTCCCCAAACCATCAAGCTGATCCCTGCAAGTCAATTTAGCATCGAACAACTCACGGACATTTACAACCGGACCCGTGTGGACTACATGGTGCCGATGCCGATGAACGCGGCGCGTCTGGCTGAATATGTTGCCAACTACGATGTAAAACTTGAGAATTCCATCGTGGCTGCATCACAAGATGGAGAGTTGCTGGGCGTGATCATGCTGGGCGTCCGCCATGAACGGGCGTGGATCACCCGTCTTGGGGTGGTGCCCAACACCCGGCGCGGAGGGATCGGCAAAGCCCTGATGCAGGGGTTGATCGATGAAGCCGCAAAATTATCCATCGACTTTTGCATGCTGGAAGTCATCAAGAACAATACGCCTGCGCATCAATTGTTTCTTAAATTCGGTTTTCATGAGGTCGGGGAATTATTGGTCTTGCGCCGCTCGCCGCTGAACCGTCAACTGGACCCTGTTGTGGCAGATGCCGAGCGGCTAGAAAGAGCAGATGCCCTTGTATTGGTGGGACATGACCGGGGCACCCAACCGTGGACGAATCAATCGGAGTCTTTGTTCAACGCGAACGAAGTCTCAGGCTTAAGACTCACCCTGCCAGATGGAAGCCGCGGCTGGCTGGTGTATCAACGTCAGAAGTTCCTGCTCACGCGCTTTGCCTACAAGACCGAAGCGGGCGACCCGGCGAAGGTCGCTTACGCCCTGCTTTCACATTTGCATCATCAATATCCGCGCCTTGATACGCATGTTGAGAATATTCAGGTGAACGATCCGCATCTGCCCGGGTTTCAGGAAATGGGATACATTGAATCTTTCCGCCGTATCGAAATGTGGCGCGGCGACCCTCCCGCTGATCTGAATAAATTCGTCAGACCCAGGTGACCTAGAAATGGATCACGGTCGGCTTTAACCCCAACTCATTTATCAACCCATTTAATTCTTCATCTGAAAGCCTGCGTCCCTTACCCGCGTAAGCGGTGAGCATGGCTTCGGTGGTGTTCGTGCCAAAAGAACGTCCATCATAACGGGGCGTAGTGGTGATGACCGTCTTTACGCCGCGCGCTTTAAGCAGGGCGATGTTCTCTTCGGTGGTGGTGTTCGTGAGGATCGTTTTCCCTTTCAGGTTCATGGGCATGTATTTGCGCATGAAGAGAAAATCACCGGCGATCAGGTCTGAGCCTTCAAAGTACTTCACATACTTCGGCTCTTGTTCCGCTCCATCGCTGCCATAGAACAGCATGCTCATTGGGAAATGACTGACGATGGGCAGCATGATCCTGGCGACTCGTTTGAAGGCAGGAATGCCGTAAATGGGGACCGGGACTCCAAGCGCGACCATCAGGTCACCGAACACGGTCTTCTCTGCGACCTCAGCCACTGCTTCAGCCAACCCAGATCGATCCGCTGCGACAGGGACGAACGCCTGCCGAAAGCGGATGTCTCCCAGTTGAGCTCTGGCTAACTGGAACACGCGCCGCTCAAGGGTGTGCTTGAGTCCGCTGCCGTCGCAGAGTGGAGTCTGTCGAACGCCAGAGACAAGTTTCAGCGCAGCATGAAGCGGATACTCCCTGCCATCCAACCGCAAATGCAGGTCCACGCCACCCACGCCAAAGGCATCCACTTTGCCATCCAGATCCAGATACAGGCGGCGCGCCTTTTGCAGATCGCCATCTGTGCCGATGCGATCTACTTGTATCGTCTGCCCATTGAGAGAGACAGTTACGCTCTTATCGCGTTTTGAACTTCCAAGGCTGATACCAACAGCACGTTTCACCATTCGATATCCTTTATAAAGAGACACCCCGCAAAAAATGCAGGGTGTCTCTTTGCTTTACTTAACCTGGACTGTGGGTACTACGCCGTTCGAAAGAATTAGATTTGGGAAGGAACCGGCTGGGGTGTAAATAAATTTATCGGTCTCCTTGATGGCGCTGGCATTGGCGAGCGCAATTTGCAAAGCCACATACTCGGGATGGTTTGAGTACATTTCTGCCAAAGCCAGTTCCCTGGCGATATCTACTTTCGCCTGCTCATCCGCGATCTTTTGTTCTGCCTGGGTCAAGGTCAGTTGAGCGTCGGCATTGACGGTTTGTTGTTGAATCACGGCCAACTCGGCTTCAAGCTGCTGTTGTTTCAACTGCTGAAGTGTAGCCTGCTGGCGTGCTTCTTCCTGCAGTTTCGACTGCTCAACGCGAATGCGACCTTCTTCCACCGCCTGCTGGGCTGTGGCTTCCTGCCTTGCTTTCTCGGCATCCTGTTTGGCTTTTTCAGTGGCAAGGCGGCTTTGCACGATGGCATCCAAAGCGGCTTGAACCTCCGGCGAAATGGTGATCTGAGGCACGGCGACGTTTCGCACTTCCAAGCCAAGCGGTGCAGCCAGACCGCTCAACTCTTCATCGATACAGGCACGCAGGTCATCACGACCAGACCCGATCACGGCTTCGTCAAATTTTTTATCACCAACGCACACTTTCATTGCCTGCAAGGTGAAAGCGGTCATGCGCTGTTTGAGAGCGTCGTCGTTCTGATAAATATTCCGATAGCGGGAATAGTTGCTGATGACAACATCCGCCTCCCGCGGGCGAAACACATCCGCTGTCACTTCCAAACCCACCCGCTGCTTATCAATGGTGATGAGCTCGGGGTCATCCACAGTGATCGCCACTGCGCTAGTGGTGATCTTGATCAGGTCAACGAACAGACCGAAGTCATAGGCAATGCCGGGCTGCACAACACCCTGGATCTTTCCAGCCTCGACCGTGACACCCACCTGGTCGTTCTCCACCACTTCAAAATACCAGAAGGATTTGCTGACATTGGCAAGCACAACGATCGCAATTACCGCCAGTACCAAACCAACAAGCCAGCCCGGAATGGATGAAAGAAATGAAAAGCGCGGACGTTCAGGAGCACTCTTTTGATTCTGGTTTTGGTTCTGACCTTGATTTTGAGCATTTGGATTTTTCATAGTTTCAACCTCCTGGATCAAATTATAAGGGATTAGCTTTTCCTACAAAAGGATTAAACTGCTTCTCATCGCCCACAGTGGTTTGCGGTCCATGACCAGACAGAAGGACGGTTTCATCAGGCAGGGTGAAAATCTGGGTGCGGATGCTGTTCGCGAGCGTGTCCCAATCACCGCCCGGCAGATCGGTGCGCCCCACACTGCCGTGGAAGATCAGGTCGCCGCAAAAACAAACGCCTTCATCCGGTGCGTACAACACGCAGTGACCTTTTGTATGCCCGGGTGTGTAACGCACCTCAAAACTGTTCGACCCTAGCCTGAGCTTCATGCCGTGCAAAAAATCTATCGTTGGTTCGGGACCGGGATCAATGTCGTAGCCAAATATCGCTCCGCCGCCCCCGGCACGCCAGAGGACATGGTCATCGGGATGAAGCGCAACCAGCGGAAGCGGATTCAACGCATCGGCGATCGCCCCTGCCCCGCCGATATGATCGAAATGGGCGTGCGTATACCAGAGGTGACCGATTCGCCAGCCGCGATCCTGCGCCGCTTTGAGAATGACCTGCCCATCCCAGGATGGATCGATCACCGCGGCTTCTTTTGTCTCCGGGTCAGCGACCAGATAGGCGTTCGTTTGAGCGGGACCAAGGGTAAAGGGAATGATCTTCAGCATGAATAAATCCTTTCGATCTACGAAGTGACAACTGCATTTTTGCGCGGACCAAAGACCCGGCTGATGAAGATCGAGATCACGATCAACACCACCGCCAGCGGATAAATGGCAAAGGGATCTTTTTCAAAGATGAATCCGGCAAGAGGCGGGGCAAGAATAAAGATGATCGCATTGCCCGTCTCCAAAGTCCCATAAGCGAGCCCCATCTGAGATTCGTGCACAAGATCACGCGCCTGAGCCTGCGCCATGGGGCGTGCCGCACGAAAGCCGCCCAGCAGAAAATATCCAAGCATAAAAATGGGCAGCCCGCTTCCAAGCCAGATGCACAAGGCAAAGAAGATCACAGATAACTGAGCCAGCATGAATCCGCGCCGCGGCGCGAACCGGCTGACCAGCAATGTGAGCAGGGCATTCCCCAACGCACCCATTGAAAACACAAGTCCCGTATCGCTCAATGAAAGTCCGCGCACATCCTTCAAAAAATTGGGGGTGAGCGGCTGTGAGATATACATGGCGAACACGGCAAAAGCCACGACCAAAATGAACGAAACGTAACTGCGATTGCTCCACAAACCGATGGGCGGCTCAGCCGGGTCATGCCTGTCTATGGGTTGTTTCTCTATCAACGCAATGAACATCATGGAAAAGAAGAACACCCCGGCCGCAGACAGATAACTCACCTGCAATCCGTAATGTTCACCGATCCACCCGCCTGCCAAAGGACCAAGCGCCATGCCTGAATTGAATGAAGCAGAGATGAAGGCGAGCGCGGTTCCCACTGCCCACTTGCCGCGGGCGGCGGTGACATAACTGCTCAACGGCGACGAAACGAAAGCCGTCAGCCCGTAAATAAAAACACCCGCCAGATAGAACGGGAGCCTGGTTGAAACACCCATGACCAGCATGGAGAAAAACCCCATGATCCACGCGGTGAACAGCAAAGGTCTGCGCCCAATGCGGTCGGCGAGATATCCGCCGGGGATGTGAGTGACCGCCATGAAAAAGCCAAAGACCCCAAGCACAAAACCGATCTGCTGTTCGCCCAGCATAAATTGGCTGCCAAGGTAGATCGGCACAAAGTTCAGGAACATCCCTTCGCCGATCCCCCAAAAGAAAAGGGCGGCGGCTACAAAAACAAGACTACGACTCAATTTTCTTCATCCGATCTATTTTTGGGTTTCCAATCTGGAGATAAAATCCCGCGCCATTTCAAACACCTGATGACGAGCCGCATCACGCGTGACGACATGACCTGACCCTGTCACGAATAGTTTTGTCTTGTCTGATACATTCACCAGCCCCGCGTAGATCTGCTCCATATTTTCAGGCACCACATAGGTGTCATCTTTCGAATGGATCAGGCACACGGGACCAGTCACCTTAGGCAAAGACGCGCGCATCTTTTCAAGCAGAAGTTTCAACTCCGCCGCCGAGCGGATCGGATTCAGCGGATAGGAAATGTGTCCCTTGAAAGCGTCCTTATCGAACCAGCCTGTGCCAGGTCTGCCCTTGGTCTTTGGCAGGTAGGTTCTGAAATTGCTGAAGAGTTTGATCTGCCACGCCGGGTGCGCATCTGGAATTTCAAAAGGCGCAGACATGGTCACAACACCTTTGACCTTTAATCGCGTGGACATGTAAAGGGACAACGCTCCGCCCATCGAAAGCCCCACAAAATAAATCTCATCCGCCGCGCCGCGCAGAAGGTTGTAGCCGTCTTCAACCGAAGCCGTCCAATCCGTCCAGCGTGAGCGCACCATATCCTTGGGACGGGTGGCATGGCCGGCGAGCCGCACACCGAGACAGGTGAAACCAAATTCACGGTTGAGGTATTCCCCCATCCAGCGCATTTCCTTGGGCGTGCCGGTAAATCCATGAATAAGCAAAATGCCGGTACGACTACCCGGCAGAAAGAATGGTTCAGCAGTTTGTATGGTTTGAGTGTTCACGCCTTGATTATATCAATCAGCCCGCGCAAGCCCAACTCATACGAGCGCCAGCCAAATCCGCTCACCTTGCCTTTGCACACCGCCGACACAAACGATGTGTGCCGAAATTCTTCGCGCGCGTACACGTTGGATAAATGTACTTCGATCACAGGAATCACAATTGCCGAGATCGCATCACGCAACGCGACCGAAGTGTGAGTGTACCCGCCGGGGTTGAAGACCACACCCGCAGCCCATGTCCGCGCATCGTGCAGAGCATCGATCAACGCGCCTTCGTGATTTGATTGCAGGCAGGTCACTTCCGCGCCGAGTTCCTTCCCGAGCGAAATTATTTTTTCATTGATATCATTCAACGTCATCGAGCCATAAACTTCCGGCTCGCGCGTGCCAAGCAAGTTCAAGTTCGGTCCGTGCAAAAGTAAAATTTTCATACTCACTCCAATACCGATTCCAGATCCGTCACTTCCACCAAATCCACCCGCCCGATCTCCACCGGCAGCGCAAAGCGGATCGCCCGGGCATTTTTCTTTTTATCCATACGCATTGCGCGGATGATCTCATCACGCGGCATCCCTGCGGGGATTTGGATGGGCAGCCCCAGCGCCGATAATGTGGACTCGATCGCATCCACCGTGCTTTGGCCTGCCAGCCCAACCCGGGCAGAGTATCTGGCTTCAGCGGCCATGCCGATGGCGATCGCCTCGCCATGACGCAGTTCAAACTTGCTGACGAGTTCCACCGCGTGCCCGATGGTGTGCCCCAAATTTAACGCCGCGCGGAATCCTTTTTCGTACGGGTCTTCTTCGATGACTTTGATCTTCACCGCGATCGCGCGTTTGACCACTTCTTCGAGATTCGCCTTCACCCAATCCATGCCGTGCTGACACATACCGAACAGATCAGGGTCAGAGATGATGCCATGCTTGACCACTTCTGCCATGCCGGAGCGCAGCTCGCGATCTGGCAGCGTAAGCAAAAGGCTTGGGTCTGCAATGACCAACTTCGGCGGATGGAAAGAACCGATGAGGTTCTTCCCTTCGGGCAGATCAAATCCCGTTTTGCCGCCCAGTGAAGCATCCACCATCGAGAGCAAAGTCGTTGGGATGCCGATCCATTGAATGCCGCGCATGTAGGTCGAGGCGGCGAAGCCTGCCATGTCGCCGATCACACCGCCGCCGAGAGCGATGACCGTGCTCTTACGGTCGAGTCCGTTTTCGAGGAAGGCTTTCCACAGGCGCGAAATAGTCTCGAGGTTTTTATTCTCCTCACCCGCAGGGACGACAATAGATCTGGCATTGAAAAGGTTTTGGATCTTTTCAAGATGGAACTTTGCTACATTCTCATCGGTGACGATGATGGGATTTTGCATGGGAAAATTTTTCAGGTCAGATACCTGCCCAACGATCGCGTCGTACTCGCCCATTGCAGAAAGATGATGCCTGCCGAGAAGCGTTTGAATCGCGCGCGAGAGATTTTCGGGGCTTCGTCCATCTACATGGGTTTGCAAGGGGAATGAAGCGTAATGGTCAGTGCGACTTGAAAGATATGCGCTGAGTTTCGTCTCCAACTCGCCCGCCAATAAGGGACGCTGATTCGGGTCGTTTTGCAATCTCTCGGTCAGCGTGGATAGTTCCGCCCGCAGCAAGATCACTTTTCCGTTTGCTTCAACAAGAGCGCGGTTTGAATCTCGCAGAAGCGCTCCGCCGCCAAGCGCAATGATACTGTCACTGCCTTCGATGACCTGCTTCAAAGCGGCGGTTTCCAATTCGCGCAAAGTTTCAATTCCGCGCTGTTCAACGAGATCGGCTATGGACATGCCCGAGTTCGCCTCGACCACCTGATCGGAGTCAACGAAAGGAAGACCAATATCTCGCGCAAGCGTTTTGCCTATGGTGGATTTTCCAGAGCCAGAAGGACCGTAGAGGAAGATATGCATAAGAAATCAGTATCCAGTTATCAATTATTCCCAAAAGATATGCGGAATGTTATCCATTGGCAGGTCTTCGAGGGTGGCTTTGCGGAGCGCATCGAAGCGCGGCTTCATTTCATTCATTGAGTCGCCGCCGATTTTTTCGAGGAGGGCATCTGCCAAAACGAAGGCAACCATCGCTTCGAGGATGGGAACTGCACGCGGCACAGGGCAGAAATCGGAGCGTTC
>JAGNWT010000021.1:0-20926 GCA_017985935.1 Anaerolineales bacterium
AAAGGCCAGCAGGATCAGGATCGGGAAGATCATGTAGTTGCGCAAGACCGGCGCACTCGCGTCTGTGAACGGACCGAATAACAGCCAGGCAAAGGTCACTGTCATTCCAACGAACAAGGCCGGCTCAACCAGCTTCCACGGAGCCATGGACTTAAGAATTCTCGCTCCATTGGACCACGTTACGATCAGGGGAGCGATCAAAATGATCCCCAGTCCATCCGCGGCTTCCAGCATCCACCATGTCTTCAAGAATGGGGTACCGTATATCAAAGTTGGAGTGACAGCCATTAAAGCTGCGGTCGCGCCATTGATGACGACAGCCACCCCGAACAAAGCAATGATCTCTTTGGCACGCCTAAAGGTGATCCTGGAACCAATGTAATGCGTCAGGACGAACGCGCTCAAGTACGCTTCAAGCGAGCAGACAAAGGCAAAGAGCAAGCTAAGCAGCGGACCGCCGCCCCTTCCCAAATTCCCTGCTGCATTAACCAGGAACACCACCACTATGATCGATCTCCAGCGGCGGGCTGGGTTCAGCAATAAAACAGCCAGCGTAAATCCGCTGGCTGTCCATACTGAAAATACAAGGTCCGCAGGAGCTGAAAATAAAAGCCCGACGCTGCTAACCCCCCAATAAGAAAGAGCGATGAGCACCAGATTCACAAATTCCTTCTGAAGCGGATTTACGCTCTTCATTTCAGGAATATTTGGAGTTGAAATCTTATCGCTCATAGGTTTTCCAATTTTGGGTTAATGCAACTTTTTTTGCCTCCACACCTTTTTAATAAATTAACACATGGAACCTGTAGAGATAGTATAGCACTAATGAGAATGCACGATAATTTACAATAATGAAATGAAATTTAACGTCAAATTTACATCTCAAGCGCCCCTGCAGCCGCACACCTGCCACTGGCAAAACAAGCCGTCAGCAGATACCCGCCCGTTGGCGCTTCCCAATCCAGCATTTCACCAGCGCAGAACACACCGGGCAGATCCCTCAACATCAGGTTTTCAT
Organism: Anaerolineales bacterium; assembly: GCA_017985935.1. Classification (GTDB taxonomy): domain Bacteria; phylum Chloroflexota; class Anaerolineae; order Anaerolineales; family Villigracilaceae; genus Villigracilis. The sequence continues at coordinate 1,019 of JAGNWT010000021.1, forward strand.
CCAACGCTTCAAAACTCACCCCGCCCGCGGAACTGATCGCCTCATCCAATGGACGGGCCGCCGTCAGCGGCACAGGCAACTGCTTGATGTAAAACGCGAGCCGCGCGGCATCTGCGAACTCATCCTTCGGAACGAACTCGCGCAACAACCCCGCCTTCACGCCTTTCATCCCGATCGTCTTTTCCAAATGACTCGCCATCGAGCGCGACCCGCGCGGCTTGGACAACCGCTCCGCCACCTGCGCCTCGGTCTTGTCGGGCGCGAGGTCAAGCCGCATCACCGCCGCGCCGGCCGCCAGCGCATCACGCATCAGCGCTGAAGCCGCGTAGATCAAACTTCCCTCCACGCCTTCCTTCGTCACAATGAACTCGCCCTGCTGACGAAAATCCCCGAAATTCAACACCACAGATTTGATGGGATGACCGTCGAACTTTTCCTTGAATACCTCACTCCACGCCACATCAAATCCGCAATTGGCGGGCTTCAGCGCTTCCACCTTAACCCCGGCCTGCTCCAGCCAATGGACCCACGCCCCGTCCGAGCCGAGTCTTGCCCAACTGCCGCCGCCGAGCGCGAGGATCACCGCATCTGCCCGCGCGGATTTCAAACCATCGGGCGTTTCAAATTTCAATGACCTGTCTTCATTCCACCCAACCCAGCGATGCCGCAAATGAAATTTAACTCCCTGGCCGTCCAGCCGCTTCAACCATGCCCGCAGCAGCGGACTGGCTTTCATTTCTTTTGGGAATACCCGCCCCGATGTGCCAACAAAAGTTTCCACACCCAGCCCGCGCGCCCATTCGCGCAGGTCATCCGGCGTGAATCGATTCAGCCATTTTTCAACTTCCTGCTGCCTGCTTCCGTAGCGTGAGACAAATTTCTCGAACGGCTCGGCATGTGTCAGGTTCAGCCCGCTCTTGCCCGCCATCAAAAACTTCCGCCCCAAAGAAGACATGGAATCGTACACATCCACCCTTGCCCCGCCTTGAATCAACACCTCCGCCGCCATGAGTCCCGCAGGTCCGCCGCCGATGATCGCTACTGTTTTATCCATAGGTTCATTATAAAGAGAAAACTCCCGCTTGACCCGGGAGTTTTCTTCATCGTCTGATATTTCTTTCTGGCTCTATCTTTCCACGCTCACGATCCCGCCCACCGCGTTCATCTTCAACGTCCATTCACTGCCGATCTCGAACTGCTGAAACTCGCTGACCGATCCCGGCGAATAACTTTCCACACCGTTCGGTGTGCTGAAGGTCACAGTGAAAAGTTCTGCGGGAGAACCCGTGCGCTGATCGCTGGTCAGGCTGGGATTTTCATAAACGGGATACAAGTCACTGCCATTCAAGGTATAGGTCTGGATGGTCTGCCATTCATCCACGGTGTAATCGCAGAATTGTTCGCTCTCGGTGTGACACTCCGTCACGATCTCCGCAAAGCCATTGCCCTGATCGACCGTCTTCTCTTCGCACACTTCCTGTGAGTCGGTGCGGCAAGATACGTTGTAGGCATTCGATGGAGCGTTCCCGCGTTCATTGGAATAATTCACCGCGCGGACTTCCTGCACCGGCACAGAGGTCTGCCACTGCACATCAGACACGGTCGCTTTGACCGATTTGGACGGGAAGGCAAAAAGCATCACCGCCGCGATACAGCAGATCAAAAGCAGAGCGCCGATCCCGCCGAACAAAAGCCAGTTGACTTTTTTCTTTTCAGTTGGCGCCGGCTTGGCAGCAACCGGGGGAGCAGGCGCAACGGGCGCGGGGGCTTCTGCCCTGGGCAAAGGCGATCCGCATTGCTTGCACACCCGTTCACTGCCGGGGTTCTCCGCGCCGCAATTCTTGCACGCGATCACCTTTGGCGCGGGAGCAGACGCTTGCAACACCTGCCCTGCCTGACGCGCCTTGCCCTCCTTCAAGTCTGCGCCGCACTGCGAGCATGTCGCAGAAGTGACGGGGTTGCGTGTGCCGCAAAATCCGCAGTGGATGTCTGCACCGGCGCTGGCGGCTTTCACCTTCTTCTCATCGGTCACAACTTTTTCATCCGCCGCGCGCTGAAACTTCACATTCTCAGGCTGGGGCGCGCCGCAATTCTCGCAGGTCTTCTTTGAGCCCTTGTTCCTGCCGTCGCAATTCGGGCAGACCCATTCGAGTTCAACAAATTTTTTATTCATCTTCAACTCCTTGAACAAGCCAATTTTACAGCGGATTCATTCCTTGCCATTTGCGGATCTCTGCAATGCGGGACTCATGGTCCGGCTCGCGATGCGGAGAAGAATCATGCGGATCATTTCTTAACGGAGAGTTGGTCAATGCGTCGAAGACAGCCATTGCCCCGTTGGCAACGTTGCGCGGATCGTAACCACCTTCCAAGACAAAGACGATTTTCCCGCTGCAATATTCTTCGGCAAGGTCAACCAATTTTTTAGACACAGTATAAAACCCGCGGGTGGAGACTCCCAGCGAAGTGATGGGATCATTCCAGTGCGCGTCGAAGCCTGCTGAAATGAACAGCATCTGCGGGCGGAAGGATTCCACAACCGGTTTGAAAATCTCGTCTGCCACGCGCGTGAGAACTCCGTCGCCTGCAAACGAATGCAAAGGCACATTGACCAGCCGTCCCCTGGCGTGAGGCGCGTCTTCGATCCAGCCGGTGCCGGGGTAAATTCCCCATTGATGGGTGGAGATGAATCCAAAACGGTCATCATCCATGCAGGCGGCTTGCGTGCCGTTGCCGTGATGCGCGTCGTAATCGATGACCATCACACGTTCCATGCCGTTGGACAATGCCTCGCGCGCAGCGACCGCGACATTGTTGAAGATGCAAAATCCCATGGCTCGCTGCGGCTCGGCGTGATGTCCCGGCGGGCGGACGATGGCAAAGGCGTTCTGCGCCTCGCCGCGCATGACAGACTGGGTGCAGGCAAGTGCTCCGCCTGCCGCAAGCAATGCATCTTGAAATGTAGTTTGGGTAACGAATGTGGGTGCGTAATCAATGACGCCCGGTCCCTGCATGCACGCATCTTCGAGTGCGCGGATCAGTTTTGGCGGATGCACGCGCGCGATCTGCTCATGGGCTGCCGGCATGGCTGCGATCTTCTCCACGCCTTCGAGCCCTGCATCGAGCAGCGGCTTGAGTTGGTCGAGCCTGCCCGGTCTCTCGGGGTGGTCGGGATATTCATGTTCAGGCGATGGGACGAAGGTATACGCGGTTCTCATGCCCAGATTATAGCCCCACTTCTTTCTGCGCTTTCAAGACAAGATGATGACGGATTAAAAAGGTCCCGCCGCTGATGAGCATGGGGGGGGCATGTTCATCCAGCGGCGGGGGACACCTAGATACCAATAAAGGGGAGGGCAGGTGTCAATGAACACAATATACACCCAAATAGTCTGTATAAAATTAAAATCAGATTAGTAAACAGGAGTACTTTAGTCCTATTTATTCTTATTATCACTAAAGAGTTTTAGCCACTCCTCCACCTCGGCGGAGGACATCTTCTTTTCCCCGGTGTTGGATCTGATGGAGGTTTCGCGCGCTTCTCGCAGCGTTCTGACAAATTCTTCGGAAGACAAGACCTGAGCGCGTACCGCCCGAGCCGAGCTTTGCACTTCTCGGTCAGAGGAGACGATGATCCAGTTTTTTGCTTCTTTTTCCATGCGCTTCAAGCGTGCGCGGATGGCGCTGTCGGCGGTCTGCCCGAGCCTGATGAAATGCGCCCGGATGCCGCCCAGGCTGCGGGTCCCGGCCTGACCGGCCGGCGCTCCATCGAAATAGACTTCCACCTGCTGACGTTTGATCCGCGCAAAATCCTGAAGCATGGCGGCCAGTTCCATTTCGTCATCGGGCGAGTCCAGGCGCAATCCCACCTTGGGGATCAGGTTATGTCCGTCGATCATGTAGGGCATGCCGTGATTTTACCCCGTAAAACAGGGACAGCCGCCTTGGGGGCGACTGTCTCCTGATATTAAGCGGGTTCCACTACTTTGGTGGTCACTTCGAACTTGGGCGGGTTTTCGAGGGTCTTTTTGACCTTGCACAATTCGGCGGAGCGCACGAGGGCATCGTAGTATTGGGCAGGGAAAGTGGGCGGGACCTGAATTTCAAGGTCGATCTTGTCCATCATGCCAGTGGACATGTTGGGGTGGTTGCGCTGAATGATGCGGATGCCTTCGGTGGGCAGGTTGCGCTGGCGGCAAAAGCCCAGAACGTAAATGCCGGCGCAGGTGCCGATGGATGCCAGAAACAGTTCAAAAGGCATCGGTGCAGAATCGGCAGGCGGCTGGTCGGTCTGAAAGTCGTGCCCGCGATAGTGGGCGTCCACTTTAAGTCCGCCGGGAAAGTCAATGATCATGTCCATGAGAAACCTCCAAAATTTAGTTGATGTGTCACTTATTTGTGACGACATGTGTTTTCTGGATATTACCCCCATTTTCAAAAATGAGACGGTAATTCTGCTGCGCCAGGCGAGAAAACAGGCGGACGGAAATTTGTTATACTCTCGTCACCTATGACCGAATCGAGCTCCCCCACATTTCACATCCGTGAACTTCCCATCCACGGCGACGCCATCCTCGCGCCCATGGACGGCTATTCCGATTGGCCGTTCCGTTCGCTGTGCCGCGAGCTTGGCTCTGCCATGAGCTATACCGAGTTCATCAAAGTGGAGAAGATCCTGAGCAAGTCTAAACAGCCCGCCAAGCGGATGTACTTCACCGAGCCTGAGCGCCCCATCACCTTTCAACTATACGGCGACGACCCGGACCTGATCCTTGAAGCGGCGCTGAAGGTGCAGGAACTCAAGCCCGATGTGATCGACCTCAACATGGGCTGCCCGGCCAAATCCATCGCGGACCGCGGCGCGGGCGTGGGCATGATGCGCACCCCGATCAAGATCGCGCGCACCTTCCGCAAACTGGTAAAGAATCTGCGCGTGCCGGTCACCGGCAAGATGCGCCTTGGCTGGGAACGCAACAAGAACTTCAAACTCATCGCGCGCATCGTTGAAGAGGAAGGCGGCTCGTTGATCGCCGTCCACGGGCGCACAAAGGAACAGCGCTACGCGGGCGACGCCGATTGGGACGCCATTGCCGAAGTTAAATCACTGGTCAAGATCCCCGTCATCGGCAGCGGCGACGTGAAGACCGTGGCAGACATTGACCGCATGAAAGCCCACACCAATTGCGACGCGGTGATGATCGGGCGCGGAGCGATCCCCAACCCGTGGATCTTCTCCCGCCTCAACCGCGACCAGGTATCGCCGGAGATCGTAAAGGCAACCATCCGCAAGCACCTTGCCCGCTGTGTTGAGTTTTACGGCGATGAAGACGGCTCGCGTCTATTCCGCAAGAACGCCGTGCAATATGTGATGATGCAGCACCTCACCCGCGACGAGCGCAAGGAGATCCTCAAGGCGCGTCCATCGGCCGAGTTTTTGGAGCTGCTCGAAAAAATCTACGAGTCGCCCATCCTTCAACCTGACTTATAATCATTTTATGATCCTCGACCTTCCCTTCATTCTCGAAACACGGCGCAACCACGCGCTTGAACACGCCACGCTTCACATGCTGGCGCACAACCACAAAGGCAGCATGGCGGGACATTCCAACCCGACCGGCTTCTTCCTCTTTGGAGATTTCACCACACAGGAGATCTGGTCTGCCGCCACCGAAGCCTTGGAAAGACTGCGGATGGGCGAAAGCGGACTCGCCGTCCACGCGGGGTGTGGAACCAACATGGCAACGACCGCGCTCCTTTCCGCGACGATGGCCTGGTCTGTGCTGCGGGGAGCAAAATCCACGCTGACGAAGATCCTGCTCCTGCCGCTGGCAGCAGCTTTTGGAGTTGCCGGCTTCCTGCTCGCCCGTCCGCTTGGACCGTGGCTTCAGAAATACGTCACCACCGAAGCGCGCATGGGCAGCATGCAGATCATCGACATCATCCCCGTCCGCAAGGGAATTCACCGAGTCATCACAAAGTAAAAACCTCGCCCTTCCCTCATGCCCAACATTTTCCTCCTCTACGGCAACGACGAATTTGCCATCACCCGCAAACTCAAAGACTTCGAGTCAGACTTCACCGACCCCACCACGGCGGATATGAACACGACCCGTCTCGAAGCGCGCACCATGACCGAGAACGATCTTAACAACGCGGTCAACGCCATGCCCTTCCTTGCCCCGAAGAGACTTGTCCTGCTGGCATATCCCTCTGCAAAATTCAACAAGCCCGATACCCGAAAAAAGTTCTTTGAATTTCTCGAGAAAGCGCCAGAGACCGCAAAGATCGTGCTGTACGAGTCCATTGAAAAACCAAAGGATGTGGAGAAGCACTGGCTCGTAAAATGGGCAGAGAAAAGCAAGCCACAGGTCAAAGCGCAGGCATTCTTCCTGCCGCAGCAACGTGATATGCCCGGCTGGATCATCAATGAAGCGAAGAACCAGAATGGGAAGATCGATCCCGCCGCCGCCGCGAAACTGGCAGAAATGGTCGGAGTGGATACCCGTCAGGCGGGAATGGAGATCGCCAAACTGCTGGCGTATGTTAATTGGTCGAGAGCAGTTCAAGGGTCCGATGTGGAAGCGGTGTGCATCGTCACATCCCAGCAAAGCGTGTTCGACTTCGTCGATGCCCTATCGCAGGGCAATGCCAGGGCTGCACAAAAGTTGCTGCACCGGCTCTTGGAGAACGAAGATCCATTCTCCTTGTGGGGTATGGTCGTGCGCCAGTTCCGCCTGCTGGTTCAGGCGCGGGAAATTTTGGACGGACGGGGAAATAAAGATGATGTGGCTCGCGCGCTGGGCGTCCATCCCTTCGTGGCTGAAAAGACCACGGGGCAGGCGAACCGCTTCACAATGGATTCGCTCGAAAGCATCTACCACCACCTGCTCTCGATAGACGAGAGGGTCAAAACAAGCCAGATCACATTGGAACTGGCTCTCGACACGCTGGTAGTTGAACTGGCCAGATAAAATCCCCTTGACAGACATATACATACCGATTAGTATGTATGAATGAGACGCACAAAAGAAGAGGCTGCGGTCACCCGCGCCACCCTTTTGAAGACTGCATTGAACCTTTTCAGTTCCAAAGGTTATGCCGCCACGTCGATCGATGACATCTCCCAAGCAGCCAAACTGACTCGCGGCGCCTTGTATCATCACTTCCAAAGCAAAGCGGACTTGTACAACACGCTGGTTGAAGAAGTTTCTGCGCGAGGCGCGAATATTGTTCAAGAATCTGTGGCGGAAGGCGGAACCTTCACTGAGATCTTGAAACGAATTTTTGTACGTCAACTGACATACATCGAAGAAAATAAGGAAGCGCGCGCGGTGATGGAACTGGCGCTGTTCAAAACAGGAGCACATCCAGAGTTGCAATCGGGGCGTGAGAGACAGATCCAGGGAGGCAAGGCAATGATCGATGGCATTGCACAAGCCATGCAGGTCGGTATTTCGAGCGGCGAGCTGCGAAACGACATATCTCCAAAAGAGATGGCGCTTTCATTTTTGGCATTTCAAAATGGTGTCATTCAGTTGTGGCTCGCTTCGCCCAAGTCTTTTTCGTTGAAGGGCAGCGCTGGAACCTTTGCCGATGTTTTGATCCAGGGGCTAAAGCGATAGGATATTTTTTTTAATTAATTTACATACCGATTAGTATGTAAAAAGATTTTATTTTTGAAGACGATCTTCTATAAAAATAAAGGAGCACATAATGTTCACATCGAATGCAGAATGGATGAAAAACAATCCGATCCCATCATTTTTCATTTTGACCTTTGCCATCGCATGGTTGATCTGGCTTCCGGTTGGTTTTTTTGCCCCTGAATATTTCCTGCTGGTCAGTATCCCCGGCGCATGGGCGCCCACGATCGCATCTGTTTATCTAACATGGCTTACAGACGGCAGGGATGGCGTGAGGCAATTCACCCGCCGTGTAATCCGATGGCGTGTTGGAATCCAATGGTACTTTGCAGTTCTCTTCAGTATTGCTGTGATAGCACTCGCCGCAAAGGTGTTGCATATCTGGCTCTTTGACGGCTCCCCCATAGCGGTCAACCTTCCCGCAGGTATTCCTGAAGATGGCTTACTGGTTGCCCTGCCCATCATTTTCTTTGTGAATATTTTTTTCGGCGGTCCTTTGGCGGAAGATATTGGCTGGCGCGGTTATGCTCTGCCAAAACTACGAGAGAAGATGGATGCCTTCTCCGCAAGTTTGGTCATCGGCGCGATCTGGGTGATCTGGCACCTCCCATTCTTCTGGATTCCCGAAGGGAATGGCGCCGTAGGCGGGATTCCCCTTTTGTGGTTCGCACTTCTGACCACGGCATGGTCTGTGCTATTTGCCTGGGCTTACGTCAACACGGAAAGTATTCTGATGCCCGTCCTGTTCCACGCGGCGGTCAACACTACATTGGGAACTTTAGGCGTGCTTGGTCAGGCAAGCGGCGACCTGACCCCTGTGATGCTTAATACCCTGCTGACGTGGACCATGGTGGGCGTGATCCTGCTTTTCACAGGCAAGAACCTGAAGACACGGTCGAAGATATAAAAAATTTGGGTCAGTCTCGATCAAGACTGACCCAAAAATGGTTACGCTTTCTTCCATTCCCCTTCTTCCGGATACACCGCAACAAATTCATGCCCTTCGCCTTTGCGTGCCTGTGTGGCGAGGTAAACATCCTTCCATTTTAGAAAATGCTCGGTCTGGAGATGAGCGTCTCGCCCGGCCATGTCAGCGTACACTTCAAAGAGACTGAAGTGAGAAGGGTCTGCCGCGTCTTGAAAAAACTCAAAACGCAGGACGCCCGGCTCAAGGCGGGTCTTTTGGGCGTTCTCAAGTGTGACAGCTTTGTAGGCTTCGATGCCTTCGGGCTTGATGTAATGATGTACTTGAAAGATATACATGATCTGCCTCCGTTGTTTGCAACTTTACATGAAATGACCAAAGGCAAGTTATACAACTTCGTGACAATTAACCGGCTAATAAAAAGTGGTGCGCAGAACAGGCTGGAACAAATCCCTGCGGTGGGCGCAGACAGAATCGATCTGGCACAGGGAACACTCGGGTTCGGTCATTTCGGGGCAGCGTTTGCGCGCGCCAAAGAAGAACCAGTCCACAGCGCCCATGCTCTTGCCTGAGATGGCAACCACCTGTTCGATGGCGCGATACGCCGCGTAGCGCACCGCCCATTCTTCTGCGGGGGAGACGATCTGACGAGCAGCCAGTTTTTGATTGAGTTCTTCATCAAGGACATCGATCAAGCCGATGCGCAGGTTCGAGCGCATCAGGTGATAGTCGATCACTGGCTCGACCTGTTCATCTTTCCCAAACGGGAGAAAAGACTCAGGGCGTTGATTCAAGATCAGCGCGAGCAGGTCAGACTTTTTACGCAGCGGGTCTTCCTTGTAGCCGCCGATCATGTCGAGCATGCGGACGAAGGTCTGCAGCGGGTGGGAAGATGCCCGGGATCTTTGCAAAACAATTTGCGGCGTGAGTCCGAGCGCAAGCATATCGCGCCCATAGGCTTGAGCCATCTCCAGATGCAGATCCAGCGCGGGCATTGGGTCCTGCCCATCATCCGAGCGGAAGACATCGAGAAGTTCAGATCGGGAGAGATTTGCCTGACGGGCAGGCGAACAAAAATCCGCGTCCACCTCAAGCCGACGACGGTACGCATCGAACAAATAGAACGCGCCCTTTTGCATGACCCCGCCAAGCGGTGCGATGAGCGGCTGATGATAGCGGTCGTTGAGCGCAGACCAAAAACTGAATTGTTGAAGCGTGACCGCGAAGAAATAATCCAACGCCCCCGGATGCCCAACGGGTGGAAGTTCGGCGCTGACAAAGTTGAATGGCGCAGCTTCTTCAAGCGTGGAGATCATCCGCGATATTTTTTGCACCTGTGCTTCGTTGACCTGCACACGCGGATCATGAGCGATGTGCGGCGCGGACTCATTGAACAACAACGCAGTGGGACCGACATGCTCGATCATCTGCGCTGCGAGCGGAATGGCATGATGCGCCGCCATGATGGGGTGCGCACCCTGCGCAAGATAGGCAAGGGTCGAGCCGCAGAAAGTATCGCCCGCGCCTGTTGGGTCGAGTTCATCAGCAGGGACTGCGGGAATATACGTTTGATGACTGCCCTGCACCACACAGGCGCCGTCTGCGCCGAGGGTGATGTATAAAACCTTGCCCGCTTCTGTTGCGGCGGAATCAAGCGAGCCAAAGAGTCCGACCGCTTCCTGCTGATTCATGAAAAAGAGATCGGTCTGCCGCATGATGTCGCGCACGAGATGCGGCACTTCGCGCACACTGGTGAGATACGTCCCCGCAGAGATGCGCTTCGCGCCGCGCCCACGACAAGCTTGAATGAAGGTCAACTGCTTTTGCGCGTCGCCCAGCGGAATGACATGCACACAGTCGTAAGCGGAGAGATCACCGGGGAGCATGTCTGGCGAGAGGATCGACTCCGCGCCGAAGAGAGCTTTGATGTATTCGGTCTTCCCGCCGCGATAGGAGATCTCAAAATGCGGGAGCCCCTCCGGCGGGACGACAGGACCGAGCCATTCGGCGAGACGGTCGCTCACAGGTTGAAGGATTTCAGGCACAGGGTCGGGATGAGGTGCGAAGAGTGAAACCTGCGCCCCACTGCGATTCGCCGCCATTGCGGTGTACATCCCTGCTCCGCCCGCAGATGGTGTGGTGTGTGTTTCGAGATGAAGGATATCGGAGGAGGCTCCGCCGATGATAAGGAGATGAGGCATGGGAAAAGGATTAAGATTGAAGGTTGAAAAGCAAGTCAATGGATCAAGGCTGGAATTAGAACAAGGATGGTTGTTGCGGAGTGTCGTCTTCGTTCCTGCCGCTCCAGCCGTACTTCTTCAAGTCGATGCGGTCTTTGGCATCGAAGATGATTCCCTCCGCTTCGAGCAGAGGTCGCTGCCGCTCCGCGCCCGGGCGTTCACTGATCTTGCCCTGCGAATTAATAACTCGCTGCCATGGAACATCATCGGGACAGGCAGCCATCGCTCCGCCCACCCAACGCGGAGCGAACGCGGCGTAGGCTTCGATCTCCACGCCAACGGGAGGAGGAATCAGCTTGGCGATCTGCCCGTAGGTGGCTACCCTGCCGACAGGAATCTGACGCGCAATATTCCAGACCTGTTCGTAATAGGCTTTCAGATTGGGAGGAGATGCAAACGAAGGCATGAAAACTCCTTACTTGATCTTTCCATTCCAGACGTATTTTTTCATGTCAATGCGTCCGCGCGGATTGAACGGGACGCCTTCATCTTCAAGCATGAGGCGGTGACGTTTGGCCTCGACCGGATTGCGTTCGGTAACCTCGCCCTTTGAGTTGACCATCCTCTGCCACGGGACGTCGTTGGGGCTGGCGGCGACGGCGTTACTGACCCACAACGCGCCGAATTCCGTAAAGGTGTCGCCATCCACGCCATCGGGGAGCGGCAGCATTTTTGCGATCTGCCCATAGGAGGCGACCTTTCCGCGCGGTATCCTGCGGACGAGGTCCCAAACTTGTTCGAAAAATTCCTCTGGGTTGGGGGGAGCGGGATGTTGATTCATCATAAGAGTTTCCTTTTCTAATGTCTTGCAAGGTAGCGATAGAAGAAAGACTGCCGCACATTGGCAATGAAGTTCTTCGAAAGCTCGTCATTCATGAACCGCAAGGTCGGGATGCCGTCCGCGGTCAACATGCCGGGATGAATATCCTCGGGCGCACCAGGCGGCTGGAGATGATCGACCTCTTCCATCTGCTCAACTCCGCAGGCACAATCCTCGTTCAGGAAATAATATTGAAAGGAGCGATACACAGAGCGATCGATCTCATAGAGCGGAGTGAGGGAACCTAAGAGCAGTAAACAGTAAACGGTCATCAATAAAAGGCGTGGAGTGAATTTGTTAAATAAAGCTTCGCCCGTCATCAGCATGAGATAAAAAAGCGGGGCGATGGAAGCGCGCATCACGAAGTCCCGTCCGCTGCCGAGTTGGATGAACGGAATGAAGAAGAGAAGCAGCCCGGTCACCGCCCAGCGCGGGTCACGCCATTTGAGCGGAGCAAGCGCCAGCCAGAGGACTCCGCCTTCGAGCAGGAAGAAAGGAAGGAACTCTGCGATGGGGAGGGAGTGAAATCCACGCTGCTGGGCGGCGGTATTCGAAGCGAAATAGAGAACGGAAAGCAGAAAGACAATGACCGCGGCAGCAAGAATATCCAAGCGAAGATTCTTGAACGGAGATTTGAAATCGGTCTGCCTGAGGAATTGGAGCGCAAGGTAGGGTAGCAGTCCAATGGATGCAAGCGGAGCAAAAAAGAAGCAAAGGGAGTAGGCAAAAATTTTATTGGTGATCGGCGAGTCTTCGTCTGCGATCAGGAGGACGCACAGCCAGGCGGGGATGGCCTGATTGAAGACCCAAAATAATTGGGAGGTGAAGGACGAGTACTGCAAATTCCCCGCCCAAATTTCAAGGTGGGTGATCGGCGGAAGGAGGGTGGGGTATTCACCGGCAAAGAACAAAGCGCCGAGGGCATCCAACCCACTGAAGAAGATCAGCAGCAATATGGATTTGACCGCAGATGTTTTTAGCGCAGAACCAAATTGCAAAGATACCAACAAAACACCAATCCACGACCAGATAAAGAGAATGGAGTTCGCGAACCGCCAGCCAAAGACCTTTCCGGTCAACGCGGCGGGAAGCCAATACCCGACATAATAGACCAGCATCTTGACCGGGCCTTTATCGGGCGTGGAAAAATAGACAGGCCAGTCGCTGTTGATCAGGTCACGGAAGACCACGTTGCGCCAGTTATGATCCCAATTCTGAAAGGCGTATCCGCCAATGCCGGAGAGAAAGACCCAGAGGAAGGTGATGAGCAGTAAATGATTTGTAGATCGGTCATTTGGGAGATCGGCGTTAGAGTATGGCCGCTTGAAGATCTGCCAGAGCGCAAAAAGGAGGATCGCAGTAACGGGAATGGCAACCATCAACCGCACCCAGCCGAAGAGAAAGATCACGAATGGGATAACCAGATACAGGAGGGAAATACGCTGAAGGAATTTCATAATTCAGTGGTCTATGGGTCTTCGTTCAATTCGTAAATGACATAGCCGTCTTTTTGTATTGTAACGGAATAGTTCTCGTTCAAGTACAGGCGGAGTTCGGGAAAGCTGCGCGAAGCATCTACGCCTGAGACCCAGGGTTTATCTTCAGCAGTGACCTCGACAATGAAACGCGGATTCGCGCTTTGTAGATCGGTCATAAAGTCCGCGCGCAGAGACTGAATATACGGATGCGAAACATGATGGTAGAAGTAAAAGTCAAAGACATAGGGCGTGGCAATGCGGGATCGAGATTCCAGCATTGCGAGCAAAGTTCCGCCCGTCCAATCAAGAGGCTGGACAGTATCACCGGGTTGAAGATTCGCATCGAGAAAGCGGGCGATCTCACCGGCGCGGTCGGTGGATGTGGCAACAGGCTTGCCCTGAAGCTGGCGAATAAAAGTTCGAGAAGGAAGAAGGAGGGAAAGAACAAGGATAAGGGATGAAAGTTGAAAGATGAATACCAGGCGTGAAGGATGAACACTACGCATGGAAGACGAAAGCGGGAATTCAACGGTGATGGATGCAAGAAGAATTATGAAATAGGTGAAGGGAATGAAGTGATACGAAAAGAATTGACCCGAGAAAGCGGGATAGATGGCATAACAAAGGGCGAGGCTGGCAAGGAGCCAGGTCTGTTTGTGCTGGTGGAAGTAAATGCCGATCAGCGCGGGAATGAGCCAAAGCCAGTGCCCGCCAAGACGCGGAAGTTGACCGAAGAGAAAAGCCCAGCGCGCCGAGCCTGTGTTGAGCTCCATTGCGCCATTGATCTGGGAGTACAGCGGCCAGTAGTTGACAGCGATGCTGATAAAGGGAGTCAATGCATTGGTGAAGGCAAGCCATGCGATGACCGCCAGGATCGGAACGGCGAACCCGAGCGCGGCAGGCAGAAGACTCGTCCATGCGGATCGGGGCAGGGAAATGTTCGAGCGTTTGGAAATGTCTGCGATGTCAAAGAGCAGGATGGGGATGAGTCCGATCGCTGCATGAGGCTTGATGACTGCCGCTAAACCAAAGAGAAGCCCAAGCGTGATGCGCTGTTTAAGAGTTGTAATTCCACGTATGGAAACCCAAACTGCAAGCGCGAGAAAGACCAGCAAAAGATATTCGCGCTGCAGCGACATGGAAGGTCCGCCCTGCAAATATTCCAAGCCAAAGAGGATGGGCGCGGCAAGCGCGGAGGTTTTTCCAAAGCGGCGCATCGCAAAATAAGTGATGATGCTCAGAACAGCAAGGATGACGAGGTCGAGGATGCGGATGCGAAGATCGTCGAAGCCGCTTAGCAGCCCGAGGATAAAGTAGGCGATGAAGCTGCCCGGCATTTGAAAATCAAACAGGTCACGGTAAGGGACAAGCCCTTCGGCGCGCATGAGGAAGGCTTCGTAAAACAGCGGCGCTTCATCGTGCGCGATGGGCCATTGCAAAGAGAGTGCCGCTTGCGCGGCGAGAAAAACAAAAAGCAAAGCAATGGCGATCTGTTGAAGCCGTCGCATTATTTATGGATGACCCGAAATCTTTCACAGACCAGCGGCATGTCCTCGCTGAACTCCCTGCCAAATTTTGGCAGCACACGCGAGAAAAATTTTTTGTGAGCTTCACGCCAATACCCGAGAGAAAGGTCGCCTTCACCTTCGGCACGCGCAAAGTCTGCATCCACTTCGTCATAGCGGCGGACATTGACTTCGATGGTTTCGATGATGCAGATGGGCTCGCCCGCGCCGTTCAATATGATGGAAGTCAAGCCCACTTTGGGAATGGGATTCCCTTCGGCTTGCCACTCCCAAAGAGCGGAGCATGTCGCAGTTTTGACTCCGCTCGCGATCAACGCCCCGAGTTCCTCTGCCATCTGCGGGCTGTCGCCAAAACCTTCGGCGACATAAGACCTGCTGCGATACGGAGAGTCTGCGGGTTGGGCGGCAAGAAAATTTTGCCAATATGATTCCGGGTCGGTCATTGCAGGAACTCTCCGCCGCTGACCTGTTTCGAGGTCAGCTCGCGTGTGGAGGAAAAAGTCAATTCCACTTCGATGCGCTGAAAACATTTATTCTCGCCCATCAAGACCTTGCGGGCATGGAATGATTCGCCGTCTTCGGCATACTCAACGCTGAGGTCGTTATCCAGGTCCACGCGGCCTTCGATCACTTCACCGCAGCGCATGCATTTAACGGTGAAAATAAAATATCGTTTTTCAGGCCGGGCTGGCGAGCCGCCAAAAAATTTTTTAAGAAGGTCCATTTTATTTCTTCCCGATCTCTTGTGGAATTTCCCTGCCGTACAACTCAACCTTGAAAGCGGAAAGGGAACGGTTGATATCGGTGATGAAAACGATCAGCGAGGCGATCAAAGATGCCATGCAGGTCACAAAGATGATGCTCAACAGCCAGGCATCTTCAATTCCAAAGAGTGCGGTGATGAACAGCACGATGATGAGCAGCGCCGCGCACAATACACTGGTCGCGCCAAAGAGAATGGAGAGGCGGATCAATCTCGCCTGACTCCACAGGATGTCGATCTGGGAGAGGATTCGCTCGCGCATCGGTCCGCCCACGGTCTCAGACTGTGCAACCAGATTTCGAGCGCGGTCAATGACTCGCGACAGGCGGTTGGTCATGCTCAGGAGCAGAAGCCCCACCCCAGAGATGAGGATGACCGGTCCAATGGCGACTTGCAAAACAGGGATGAGTTCTTTGATGGAGATCATAGGGAAAGGATTAAGAAAGATCGGTGAAGAAACATCCTGCTAAAACTTCCATTTCTTCAGAACATCCATCGCCTTGTAATGGGTCAGATCCAATTGCAAAGGCGTGATGGAAACATAGCCTGCGCGCAATGCGCCGAAGTCGGTGCCGGGTTCGTCCACGCCGGTGGGAGCTTCGCCGCCGATCCAGTAATAGGGTTTGCCGCGCGGATCAATGCGTTCATCCAGCGCATCGCGATAGACGCGCAATCCCTGTCGGGTGATCATGTAGCCCTTGAGCTCGTTCTCTTTGAGATACGGCACATTGACGTTCATCACAACGCCCTCGGGCAGCCCGTCCGCGATGACCTGCTCCGCGACACGGCGTGCGACCGATGCGGCGCATGAATAATCGAGCGCGCCTTTGTGACCTTCGGGAGAATCGAGCGAAACGGCAATGCCCTTCACTCCGGCGATCACAGCTTCCATCGCGGCGGTGACCGTGCCGGAGTAGGTCACATCATGACCGAGATTGGCATTCGGGTTGATGCCCGAGACCACAAGGTCGATCTGCCCGGCGATCAAACCCAACAGGGGAAGCGCCACGCAGTCAGAGGGAGCGCCATCCGATGCGTATGCGCCCGTTCCATCCGCAAGCAGGATCTCTTTCACCCGCAGAGGACGTTCCATGGTTTTTACATGCCCCGAAGCAGACCAGTTCTTATCGGGGGCAAAGACAGTCACTTTGCCAAGTTTGCGCATTTCCTGCGCGAGTGCGAGCAGCCCGGGGGCGGTTACGCCGTCGTCATTCGTTACGAGTATGTGCATGAGTCAATTTCCGATTTACGATTTTGGATTTTTGATTTGCGATCTACGATTGAATTATACGCCATGCGGTTGGCAAAGAAAAACGCCCTGCCGTGAAGCAGAGCGCATTTGAAATGATGGACGGCGGTCAGGGGATTAGCATGATCACGGCTGTAATCGCCAGCCCAACCAGAGTCCCTTTGAAGACGACTTTCAATGCCTGGCGTTTGATCCTGGAATCTTCGGCTGAGTCTTTGACCCGTTCATATTTATCTGAGGTGAGGCGTACACTACGCGCTGCGAGAGCTACTCAGGTCTTGTCGAGGGCTTGAAAAATAGAAACCGCACCGGCAGAGAACAGGGCAAAAAGCGGCAAACGCCATAGTTTATCTGCGCCCCAAAAGAGCATGGCAGCCAGAATGCCGAAAGTGATCACCAGTTGGAGAATGCCGAAGTTCATTCGCTTCTTGCGCTCGGCGGGGCTGATGTTCGGAATACAGGCATCGCCAGATCCATTGCCATCAGGGTTAAAAACGATTTTGGGGTTGGGGAATGATTCAGTCATGTTTGGTTTCTCGAGATGTAGTGACGCTTCCAGTTAGGATATTCATACGGATGCTACAAAAACTGATCATAACCGCCCGGTTTTGCAACTTTTGAAGTCGAAAAGCCGTAAATAGATCTGTTCAAATTTTATTTTTTACAGGAGCACTGATGAAAGCGATCGTAGTTGAACAATATGGCACCCCGGATGTGATGAAATTCAAGGATGTGGAAAAGCCCGCACCGAAAGATCATGAAGTGTTGGTAAAAATCCATGCGGCAGCGTTGAACATGTTTGATTGGCATTTATTGACCGCGGATATTTTCCTTGTGCGGTTAAACGCCGGGTTATTCAAGCCCAAGTATAAAATCCCCGGCGCGGATATGTCAGGGCGGGTGGAAGCGGTTGGGAAAGATGTGACTCAATTCAAAGTTGGGGATGAAGTCTATGGCGACCTGGCTGCGAGCGGCTGCGGCAGTTTTGCGGAATATGTGGCTGTACCTGAAAAAGCGCTGGCGTTGAAACCGGTCAACCTGACTTTTGAAGAGGCGGCTGCTTATCCCATGGCCGCAGTGACAGCCTTACAGGGTTTGCGCGATCAAGGCAAACTTCAGCCGGGGCAGAAGGTGTTGATCCAGGGCGCATCGGGCGGGGTGGGTTCGTTCGCGGTGCAGATCGCCAAAGTGTTGGGAGCGGAAGTCACCGCTGTATGCAGCGCCCGTAACATGGATCAAGTCCGTTCGCTTGGCGCGGACCATGCCATTGATTACGCCAAAGAAGACTTCACCAGGAATGGAAAACAATACGACCTGATCTTCGCCGTGAATGGGTACCACCCCATTAACGATTACAAACGCGCGCTTTCCCCCAAGGGAATTTATGTTGCGGCAGGCGGCTCCATGAGGCAAATTTTCGAGTCCTTGCTGCGAAGTTCGTTCGTCTCTGAAAAGAACGGCAGGCAGTTAGGCGTACTGACAGCAAAACCGAAACAGGAAGACCTGATCTACCTGAAAGGACTCACCGAAGCGGGCAGGGTCAAGCCTGTGATCGATAAGCGTTACCCGCTTAACGAAACCGCGCAAGCCCTTCGTTACCTTGGTGAAGGACATGCGCGTGGAAAAGTTGTGATTACGGTTGTCTAAAGTTTAGGAGACGGCGCGAAGCACCACCCCATTTTGCGAGGGGTCGTAGAGCAGCAAGCCTTCATCCACTTTATTGGATGGGATTCCTGCCGCATCGACCCTTGCGATCACTTCGTCCAACGCGGATTGACTCGGCAGTTCAATGGTAAAGTGACGCAGTCCCACGGCATCGGCGGGAGGAGGCGGAGCGCCCTCTCCCTGCCAGGCATTAAGCCCCAGATGGTGGTGATACCCACCCGCAGAGACGAACGCCGCCTTGAAGGTGGAGGAAAGTCCCATCACATCGAAGCCGAGGATGCCGTGATAAAAATCCACGGCTTCCTGCACGTTGCGCATGTACAAGTGAACATGACCGACGCGGGTCTCGGCAGGGATGGGCTCATCGAGTTTGTCTTCTTCTTTCAGGTGAGTGAACAGGGCATCCACATCCAGCGGCTCGCGCCCATCGCTCAACGTGCCATCGGCGCGACGGGTGACGAAGTCGTTATTTTCAACAGTAAAGATTCCATCCTCGGGAGATTCGCAATAAAGTTCAATGCCGTTGCCTTCGGGGTCATCGAGGTAGGTGGTCTTCGTCATGATGTGATCGGTGGGATGGTTGCGGTACTTCAACACAAACAAGCGTGCCACCGCCCGCGCCAGTTCACGGCGGTTCGGGAACAACACCGCGAAGTGATACATGCCCGTTACACCGCGATAACGCTTGAGGTTGGTCTCCTCGGTCAGCAGAAGCAGGTCCCTGCCGCCCGCGCCCAAGCCAGCCTTGTTCCCTTCGCGCCAGTGGAGTTTGAATCCGAGCGCTTTCTCGTAGAACAGGATCTGATTTTCCAGACTGGCAACTCTCAACGAGACATGACCAATCTTCGTGGCGGGGTGGATCGAGAATTCGGTTTGGGTGATGGAGCTTGTTTGTGTTGTCATTTCTTCCTCTAAAATTTTCGCAGGGACACCCCTGCGTTCACGTTATCCCAGGATCTTCAAGGCGCTGCCCCAGTTCGTACCGAGCGTACCTTGTAAAGTGATGTGCAGCAACTGCATGGACTCGATCTGGCGCGCGCGGTGCAAGGGACCGGCATCAATGGCGCGCATGCCGCCATCGGTCACCAATTGAGAAACGGTTGCCTTCGCTCCGGCATCATCGCCTGCGATGAAGACATCGAGCTTCTGACCGGCAACCTCACCGGCAATGAGCGTGCCCGCGTAGGTGGTGTTGAAAGCCTTCACGACCTTCGCGCCGGCAACAACTGCCCTGGCAAGATCTTCTGCCGAAGATGAATCGGGCGCAGTGGCGAGACCATCGTAGGTAGAGTTGAGCGGGTTGGCAATATCCACGACGACTTTGCCGGCTAGTTTCGTACCAAGTTGTTTGGCAAGTTCGATGTTCGTGCCATACCAAACTGCGAATACAACCACGTCACCGAGAGGGGCGTCCAGCGTGGCGGCTTCGGCTTTCAAATCCGCGGCTGTCTTCTGAGCGGTTTCGGGGTTGGCATCCACAAAGGTCACCTTGTGTCCGCCCGCGATCAGGCGGGTTCCGATCCCGCGTCCCATGTTACCTGCACCAATGATTGTTACGTTCATGTTTTAGCTCCTGTTCGAATGATTGAAATTAGTTGA
>JAGNWT010000021.1:21026-47854 GCA_017985935.1 Anaerolineales bacterium
CATCCACAAAGGTCACCTTGTGTCCGCCCGCGATCAGGCGGGTTCCGATCCCGCGTCCCATGTTACCTGCACCAATGATTGTTACGTTCATGTTTTAGCTCCTGTTCGAATGATTGAAATTAGTTGATTACGCGCCAAGGCTGAAAGCCCAGGGTTGGGGAATGCCGAGCAAAATAAGGGTGTAGCCCAGCATCGACATGTTCTTGGTGAACATGATCATGTCGGTCATTTTTGCCATCGGGTCTTCAAGGGTCCAGAAGTTGTGCATCATGAAAGTGACAGGCACGAGGAAGACGACCAGGGCAGCCACGGCAACGATGGGGTAGAAGCCGGTGATGATGCTCAAGGCAGCTACAAGCAACAGCACCCCTGTGCCGGGCACGGCGATCTCAGCCAGCGGCACATTCTTCATCTTTGCGTACGGCACCATGTTCTTGACCTGAGTGAAGTGATTCACCGCACCCATCAACCAGTACAGACCAACAATAATGCGACCAACCAGAAAAGCGATTTCCATTTTGATATTCTCCTATGAGTTGACATTTTTCCACGCGAGTGGTATCTTTGAATACATCCGTTGTTTACCCAACAGATGTTGCCTAATTTACCAATCCCCACTTTGAAAGTCAACCAACAAAGACTTTCAATTGTTGACTAAGCAACAAAGGAGTGAAAATGTTGCCGAACCCAAGAGAAGAAGAAAAACTGGACCCCCGCGTCAAACGGACCCGCAGCCTGATCCTGACATCCTTTGAGTCTCTCCTCGCCGAAAAAGGATTCGAATCCATCTCGGTGCAGGATGTGACCGACACCGCCCAGATCAACCGCGCCACCTTCTACGCTCACTTCCCCGATAAATACGCCCTGCTCGATTACTCCATTCAAAAAGCATTCATGGCTGAGATCGAAAAGCGCACCCTGAACGTGTGCAGCTACAGCCCTGACAACCTTCGCAACCTGATCCTTGCCGTGGTGGAATTTTTAGCGCATTTGCACACCGGCTGCGCCCAGCCTCACCAGCAATTCGAGTCGCTCATTGAAGGGACGATCAAAAAGCAGATCTTTGATTTGCTTTCTTATTGGCTGCGAAAGTCAAAAGTCCCCACTGAAATTCCCGCCACGGTTGCCACATGGGCGATCTATGGTCTCGCCTCGCACTACAGCCACATGAAAAAACGCCCCGCCCTCGAAAAATTCGTGGACGAGGCGTATCCGCTTGTGGCAGTCAACCTGGAACAGTTCGCGTAAATTACGAGGGATCGACCCCGTACGCCATGGCGAGGTAGTATGCCATGTAATCTCCAAACAAGATCAAAGTCCAAACATTCGCAAGGACCGACTCTCCGCGCGCATCTACAAAGTCTGTGTTCATGCCTTCAAGCATGAAGTGTTGACGCAGCATGTCTGAGCGCATCCTGTCGCGCGGATCATCTGCCGGGGCGCGCAGAAACAAGGTCATCGTGCGGGAGTTCAAAACCTCGGCGGGATTCACCACCCCGAACGCGGCGTGATACCCGGCATCAGGAATGGCTTCAAAGTTCGCGGCGGCCTTTGCCATTTGGTTGACGCGCGCCTTCCAACGCCGGGCAATGGGAGCAAGCTGCCCTGTGCCAATGAAAGTCACCCAACGCCCCACCAGTTGACCGGCGTACCGCTTGGCGGCATTATTCGCGGCAGGGACTTCCGCCCGCAAATGTTCGCGTGAGGTCTTCATGGACTCGACTGCTTCGTTCACCTGCGAAGAGGGGTCGGTGATAAATCCCAGACGTGAAAACAAAGCGAGCAATAATCCAAAACCAAAGACGAATCCCGGTTTCGATTCGAAAGTCCATACGGGAATGTTCTTCTCTGCCGCGAGTCTTTCGAGCTCTCCGCCTTGAGCAAGGGCCATCACACTGCAATCGCATTTAATCGCGGAATGAAAGGCATCGAGCGTTTCTTCGTCACTGCCCAGGCAAACGACCAGAGTATTCCTTCCGCTGGCAAAGGCAGGCAGACCAAAGTCACGGTGCAATGCCAGGGGAAGGCGAATGTTTGAGGAAACAGAAGCAGCCACCAGTTCGGCAGCGACCGCCAGGTTCCCTGCCGAGGCAAGGACAATTCTTTGGATGTCGGAAAAATCCGGCAGAGGCTGCGCCTGCCCCAATTCCCATGCAGCTTGAAGTTGATCCGGAAGGTCATCGATCTCCTGGATCTTATTTTGACTATCGATCTGTTTGAAGAGGTCGAGGTCGTCAAGATTCATTTTGGTCTTGTTTCCCTGTGAGCAGATAGAATACGATCAGAACCATGATCCATGCAAGGACCGGTCCGGTGGATTTTGCGAAGATGAGGACGCGGCTGATATAGGAGCCGGTTTTTCCCATCTCAAAAAATGTTCTGAGCAATTGCGTGTCATAGTTAATGGCGAGGATGACCGTTTCTGAGACCTGCCCGCAGGCAGTAAGGATCAATGCCGCGCCTATAAGCATGGATACGCGGGGATATTTTTTCCACGAAAACAGTACAGCAACAAACCCGGAAAGCCAGATCATACAAAGAACGGCTGTGGTTATTTGAGTTAACTGATAGAAAGCCATCATCGTTATTAGTGCCCCTCTTTACGGGTGAATTTGATGGAGAACTCCCATTTTCCAGGAGCGGAGGGATTATTATCTGAACTGTCTATTTTGGGCGATCCCCGATTGAAAGGGAAGAAAGCCGCCAGCAACAGAAGCCAGCCAATAACCTTTGAGATGGGGCTCACGTATCGCAGATACAAATTGAGGAGAGCGGCAGTCCGGCCCAATAGTTGATAGATATTTTCGTTGAGGGCGGAATAGACCAGATACGCATTGGCAAACGCGCCAAGTGAGAACACGATCAGGGCAGCTACAAAAAGGAGGGACGTTTTTGGAGCTTGCTTAATGCGAAACAACGCCAGCACCAGCCCTGCCGCCCACAACGCACATAACAGCGCGGGCTGGATGAAATAGGTTATAGACGTTTCATTCATATTTTTCAGCTCGCATCCCTGATAAATTTGGCGAGGTCCTTCTTCAAAGCTTTGAGAGAAGGCATATGGATGTACATCATGTGGCCAGCTTCGTAATAGCCCATGCTGATGTTTCCACGCAAAGACTCATCAAGCCCGAGGTGGTCAAAGGTATATTCGGTGGCAGAATACGGCGTACCGAGATCATAATATCCGTTGGCGACAAAGACCTTGAGATATTTATTGAGGGTCATCGAAGCGCGCAAAGTCTCGGCTACATTGACATATTGATTTTGGAAGAACTCATATGACCAGTTCATCCAGACCTTGTCGCTCAAGATCTCATACGGCAGGTCAGTGACGAACTTCAGCTCGTTGCGCAGGTAATCGTTCAGGGTAGCGGTATATGGACCGTTTACATGGCTGAATAGCGGATCATACTCGGGGGTGGCGGTCACACCGAGGCGGTCAATGCCTGTGAAGCGGCTGTCCAAACGACCAACGGTATTTCCACGATCACGAAGCAATTCCTTGAAGTAATGCTGGTCGAGCAGGCGGAGGTTGGCACGCTCGATGAAGTCCTGAGAGATGCCCGTGTAGCGTGAAAGTTTCTCAACCACATTGGCGCGCTCTTCCGGTGTGAGCGAAGCACCCTTCAGCAGCGCGCTGGCATACTCGCCCCATGCAAATTCCCTGGCTTCCTTCAGAACCTGTTGCAACGGAGCATCGAACTTCAGTTTCTTGTGATACCAGGCCGTGGCGGCGTAGGCAGGGACGAACAGAATGTAAGGCAGGTCGTTGTTGACATTGAAATCGATGGTGGCGAAATCGAGCACGGCTGAGATCAAGACCAATCCGTTAAGGAACATGCCATGACGTTCCTGCAAATAACCAGAGAGTCCCGCCGCGCGGGTTGTGCCATAGGATTCACCGGCGAGGAACTTCGGCGAAAGCCAGCGCTGATAACGCGTGGTATACAAGCGGATAAAGTCACCAACCGATTGAATGTCTTTTGTAAATTTATGCCACTCGCGGGCATGCTCACCTTCCACAGGGCGGCTGAAGCCGGTGCTCATTGGGTCGATGAAGACCAGGTCGGTCTCATCGAGCAGGGAATAGGCGTTATCGGTCAGCGCAAACGGAGGCGGGGGCATCTCGCCGTCATCGGTGAGAACGACCCGGCGCGGTCCCAGCACGCCCATGTGCAGCCACACAGACGAAGACCCAGGTCCGCCGTTGAAGGAGAAGGTAACAGGGCGACGAGCCTTGTTCTTGACGCCATCCAAAGTGTAGGCTACGAAGAAGATCTGCGCGCGGGGCTTTTCGACCTCAGCATCCTTGTCCTTGTCCCAGGCTTCCTCTCTCAATATCATTGTGCCGGTTGTGACCGTGTACTTGACGGTCTTGCCGCCGATCTTTACTGAGTGCTTTGTTTCAACGAGATTATCTTTGGGGGTCGGTCTCTCGTCCTTCTTCTCATCCTTCTTGTCGTTCCTCTTGCCGTCCGTTTTTTTGGCTTCTGCCATTCTTGCCTCCTATTTGGTTTGATTGATCAATGCGTATACTTCTTTTTTTGCCCAACCGCTTTGCTCCGCCAATTCAGCGGAGATCTCTTTTGCGGATCTGTCTTTTTGCAATTCCTTTTTGATCGCCTGCAACAATTGGTCTTCGGTCCAAACAACTTTTTCTTCTTTTCTTTTCCCTTCGATGACCAGGGTAAACTCGCCGCGCGGTTCTTTGGATTTGAAATGTTCAAGCGCGCCGCTCACCTGTCCGCGCCAGAACTCTTCATAGAGCTTGGTCATTTCGCGGGCAACACAGATGCGCCGATCACCAAGCACAGAGAGTATGTCTGCAAGTGAGTCTGCGATGCGATGCGGAGTTTCAAAGAAAATAAGGGTGTAGGGCTGCCCGGAAACCTCCTGCAGTTTTGATCGGCGGTCACCAGCCTTGTGGGGAAGATAACCGAGATAGAGAAATGAATCAGTGGCGAGGCCTGAAACGGTCAGGGCGGCGATGGGTGCCGATGGACCGGGAACAGGCCGAACGTCGAAGCCTGACGCGAGCGCAGCCTGCACCAACTCGTAGCCCGGGTCATTGATGGCGGGAGTCCCGGCATCGGAGACCAACGCCACGTCGCCCTGGGTCAGCTTGTCGAGAATCAATTCCAACTTGCTGAGCTTGTTATGTTCAAAGTAACTGGTGAGCGGGGTTTCGATGCCGAAGTGTTTTAAGAGTGAACCAGTGTGACGCGTGTCTTCGGCGGCAATGCACGCGGATTCGCGCAGAATACGCAGGGCTCGCGGGGAGATATCTTCAAGGTTTCCAATAGGGGTGGCGACGAGGTAAAGAATTCCCATGCAGGTATTTTATCACCCCGACCACCCGCAATAAAAATCGGGCGCCGAAGCGCCCGATAAAATTTACTGGCAGGACCTCATATCCACTTTGAACTCCACGCAGCCAGCCCCGCCTTGCGGAACTGCCATGCAGCATTGATTGGCAGAGTCATAAATGGAGTCGGTGGAGCACTTGCCCTGGTCCACGCTTGACACGATGGGGGGAGTACAAACCTTAACCTGATAGGAAGTCAATTGTTGACCGGTGCAGGAAATCAACATACTTCCATTGCTTACCGTTTCTTTACTGCAGGTCATGGCTGGGTTTAGCGACTCGAAAATTGCACTTTCGGGAACTGAAATAAAGGTGTAGGGAACTTTCCTGGTGCAAACCCGGTTGATCTCTCGCACCACCGGCACGGGAATGGTGACACCAGCGCTGCATGCCGGCGCAAAAGGCACAGCAGATGCAGTAGGCGGCTCGGTCGGTGCAAGGGTGGCAGGGATCTCTGTGGGGGTTGGCACTATGGTCGGCGCCAAAGTTGGGGAGGTCGTCGGGGCGACCGTCGGCGTAGGCTGCTCAGCCGCGAAGAGCTGGTTGCGCAGGAGGAAGAATCCCGCCACGAGCACCAACAGAATAACTCCGCCAATGATCAACCCGGTCATATTACGAGGCGCGGACTGCACCGTGGGTTTATCGAAAGCGCCTGTGCGGAAACCCTTGGTCGTGGAAAGGGTAAGGTTACCTTCATGCCCAAAAGCAATGAGGTTCAAAGCCTTGGCAAGATCCACCGCGCTGGAGTAGCGATTGGCTTTATCTTTCGCCATGGCTTTCTTGATCATCTGGTCCACAGCAAGCGGAAGTGTAGGGAGGGTCTTTAAAATTTCCGGCACAGGCTCAGTGATGTGTTTGACCACCACCCCCATGGGGGTATCGGCATTGTAAGGCTGCTGACCGCTCAACAT
Organism: Anaerolineales bacterium; assembly: GCA_017985935.1. Classification (GTDB taxonomy): domain Bacteria; phylum Chloroflexota; class Anaerolineae; order Anaerolineales; family Villigracilaceae; genus Villigracilis. The sequence goes on from JAGNWT010000021.1 coordinate 27,306, forward strand.
CTGATAAACGATCACGCCCAACCCGTACACATCGCTGCGGGAATCAAGATCACTCCCCTGGGCCTGCTCAGGACTCATATAAGCGGGCGTGCCAATGATCCCGCCGCCTGTCAGGCTGCCGCTTGATTCAGAAAGTTTGGCGATCCCAAAATCCGAAATGAAAGGTTCACCGTTATCGTCAAAAAGAATATTATCGGGTTTAAGGTCTCGATGGATGATGCCCTTCTTATGGGCGTACGTGAGCCCCTGGGCGATCTTTTCGATAATGACCGCCGTCTCTTCGATCGTGACCTTCCCCTCTGCGATCTTGTCTGCCAGTGAGCCGCCTGTCATATAGCGCATCACAAAGTAAGGCTGCCCATCCTCATTGCCCACGTCATAGACCGGCACAATGGATGGATGCTCGAGCCCCGCAACCATTTTCACTTCGCGCTCGAAACGCGAGCGGAATTGCGGGTCGTGCATCATCTCACGCGGCAGGACCTTGATCGCAACTTCGCGGCCAAAGCTGGGGTCATGAGCACGATACACTGTAGCCATGCCACCGCGGCCAAGCTCAGACTTAATTTCGTAGCGACCTATTTGGGTTGGAATAGCCATAAATCCAAGTATAAACGAGGTGGATATATTGACGCAAGCAATAACCCCGAATCCTGAGCCAATATATATCCCCCAATTCTCCCTATTGCCAGGAACGCAGAGCAGGCATGCCCAACTCTTTAACGCCCGCTGTTCAAGGATTGGAAGGTCTGCAACAGACTGATCAAAATATCATCAGTAAAAACATACATCCTGCTGAAGGTTTCCGCCGTCTGCCGCGAAGGGATGTTCGCTTCCTGATATACCTTGATGACCGAATTGATCAAGGTATTCCTGAAAAACAGGAAGGCCTTCGCCGCATCAACATAGCTCAAGCTGTAGCGATGCGCGCGCGAAGCATACTCATACCCAATGGCGTACGCCTCGTTCTCGGCATCAGCGCCGTTGGTCGCAATGTAGGTCATCAACCCATGGAACAGAGATCGGGAACTCGTACGATACTGGGTGCGGGCATCTTCATCTAATTTTTGATACCACGACTCTTCCTGCAGGCGTCCCTCTGAGATCTGCAAGCGGACCGTCTTTACCACCTCCTGCATCATCCGTTCAGGCTCGATCCCGCTGGACCTGTCACTTGATTCTGCCCAGAGAGATATTTCCAACTGCTTGTATCTGCGATGACCGCCCTGGGTCTTGTGCGTAGGCAGGATCCCCTTGTTCGACCACAACCGAACCGTACTTGGGTGTACACCCAAAACTTTTGCAGCATCTTTCAAAGAAAGCCATTTATCCGCCATGATCTATTCAGCCGCCAAAGCAACCTTCTCCATAAAAGAAGGTTCTTCAACACCTTTCTGGAATTTTTTTACATCGAGCCGCATCAGCATGATCGCCGCGACCAGCAGCATCAGCCCTTCCACTGTGAACACTACGAGATACCCGGTCAACGCCTGACCTGTGATCTGATCGACCGCATCACGCAGGACTCCCCCGAGAATGGACCCCACCAACCTGGAAAGCGCATTGGAGAATCCCCACGCGCCGATATACAACCCCACCATGCCGGGCATGGTGAAGTCGAACATTAGGGAAAGATTCGCCACGGTAGATAACCCGGTACCCAGCCCAAGCAAGGTCACGCCGGTGTAGAAAACGCTTCGGCTGGCAAGCAAACCGCTGACGACGATCACCATGAAACCAACAAGCGCGCCGATGTTTCCGGCCTGTGCCACAGTTTTTTTCGCCACGCGTCCTTCCAGCAGTCCCGCGATGATGATCGCGATCAACACGAACGTTCCCCAAATGGAAGTGATGCGCGTGGTTTGGGTCACGGTCATGCCAAAAGCTTCCGCGCCGAAAGGCTCGAGCAGAACATCCTGCCCAAGGATCGCGGCGAGGAGCAAAAGCAGGTACACAAAAAATGTCCGCGCGAGAGGATTGGAGAGAATGGCAGAGCTCATCTGCCTGACGGTATAGGCTTCAGACTGCGAGGTTGGGGAAGAAATGCCCGAGCGTGGTTCCAGCTTGATGAGCCCGAGCAAGCCGAGGATTAAGGCAGAAGCGGCAATGTAGTTAAAGGCGCGGATCAATGCCTCTGGCGTGTAAGGGTCCACCATGCGACCCAATCCGATCGCCGTCCCAATAATGGAAACGATCATCATGAACCACATCGTCGCAATGGTCTTACCGCGCCCGTCTTCACCGGAAAGCTCGGTTGCAAGCGAAAGGTACGAAACGCTGGAAAGGTTATAGCCCATGCCCCATGCGCCAAAAGCAAAAACACCCGCCAAAACCCCAAGTGTAAGATTCTCTGCCATGAGAAAGGCAATGTAGGGCGAGGCAATCAAACCAACCACGCACAGGAACAACCCCGCCAGAATATACGGAGCGCGGCGGAACCCGAAGATGGGGTGACGGTCTGAGTATGAACCGATGGCAACTTGAATGGGAGAAAAAAGATACGGGAGGGAAGCGAGCACTGCAACCAAGGTGGCAGAGATCGCAAGCTCTTTGATCATGACACGGTTCAAGGTGCTGTTGATCGGCACGAGGGTCATTGCCACGGCAACATGGATAAGCCCGAGTTGGAGTCTTTTGATGAACATGGTTTCCTTTGACGAAGGACTTAAAAGACAGCAAGGGCGTCGTTGCGCCCTCACCTCTATTGGTTGAATTGTACTTTTTAGGGCGGAATACGCAATGTAGATTTACTTAGAATTTTACTAGAGGTTTGTGAGCACAGAAATCCCCCGCGTACCAACTTTCACATCCCATTTTATGGTTTACGTGTGCCAACCACCTTCTTTTTCCGAAACAGGTTTACAACCAGCGCAAGCCCAAACTTCGCCAGCATGCCCGCATAATAGACCCAATTGAAAAGAAAGAAATAATCTTTTGCAAAGTGCTTGCGATAGTAAAGATAATAAGAACGATGCCAGACATAGATCGAACGGAAAGGTTGCACACCAGAGCCGCCCTCTCCTGCGAAGTGAACGATCTGCGCCGCCGGGTTATAGTAGATCTTCCACCCTGCGAGGCGGGCACGGCGGCAAAAATCAGTGTCTTCCTGATAGGCGAAAAAATCTTCATCGAGAAATCCGATCTGCTCGATAACCTCGCGGCGGATCATCATACAGGACCCGGAAACCGCCTGCGCTTCGTGGGTCAGATCTTCATCGAGATAGGTCATCAGATAACCTGAAAATCGTTTATCGTGCGGGTAAAGCCTGCTGAGACCCAAGAAATAGCAGAAGGTATCCCACGGGCGGGCTTCACTGCGGCGGCATTGCTTTTGCAGAGTCCCGTCACGGTTGAGAACTTTCGGACCGACGATCCCAGCTTCGGGATGAGAATCAAGGAACGCGGCAAGAGTTTCAAAAGCACCCGGCTTCACCAGCGTGTCGGGGTTGATGATCACCAGGTATCGTCCTTTGCTCACGCGCATGGCCTGATTATTCGGGCGGGTATAGCCGGTATTTTCGTCATTGACGATCAACTGCACAGTTGGGAACTCCGACTTCAGCATTTCCACTGTGCCATCCTCCGAACAATTATCCACAACAATGATCTCAAAGGATAATTTGCCGATCGTCGCATAAATGGAACGCAGAGACTCCTGCAACAGATCGCGAGCTTTAAAAGAAACGATACAAATGGAGAGATCCATCTTCATGCTTTATCCGCTTCTTCGCTTCAGGAATTCCACAAATGGGGTCAGCCAATTCCGAGACATCACACGATAAAGGTCAGCAGTTGTAATTGAACGGCTGCGTTGAACCTCGCGGCGTTTCTTCATGATTCGCGGAAGTCCGCGCAACGCATCGATCTTTGCCCGCCAAATAACATTTCCCTGCCCTCGCAATGTGAAATAAAACAAAAAGAAAACACCCACCAGAACATGCAAAGGCAGGAATAGCCACAATAATAAAGCGGGCATATCTTTGAAATACGTCCACACCAAATTGCGATGCCCGTAATACACGGAAAAATCGCTGCGCTTGCCTGTGCTGGCAGACCCGACATGATGAACTACGGCAGTGGGGATCAACAGGCATGTCAACCCGCGCAGGCGCAAGCGAAAACCAAGGTCAACATCTTCATGATAGGAGAAGTAATCTTCATCAAATCCGCCCGCATCCAGAAATGCCTGCCGCGGATAAAGCGCGGCCGCCCCACAAGCACTGAATATCTCCTGCGGTTCGGTCAAAGGATAAACCGGCAGGTTATAGTTCTTGCGCCACCCCAATCCACTGACATGGTAAACATCCCCCTCGCCATCCAGAAGGTCAGGCCTGCCCACTTGAATCTGACGCGAGGATAGCGATGCATTGGGATATTTTTCGGCAGCTTCGAGAAGGCGCTCCAGCCAGTCAGGTTCAGGGAAGGCATCCGCGTTCAGGAGGACGAGGTATTTTCCATTGGCCAGCCGCGCGCCAATATTATTTGCGGCTGCAAATCCATGGTTGGTTTGAAGTTTGTGGGTCTTCAGATCAAGCGAGGGATATTTCTCTGGCAGTTCATCCAAAAAGTCGTCTTTGGAGCCGTTATCGACGATGAGGATTTCGAATTTATTGAAAGACTGCAATCTCAGGCAGTTTATAGATCTTTCAAGAAACGAGAAGTTATTCCATGTGATCACTAACACCGAAACTTGCAAAACAGACTCACTTTTTTCCATAAGGGCTGATCTTTGGGCATATTTTTCAAGCAAATAATGCTCTACCTTCTTCTACAATCAACTTTACGCTTATGCCAACACACACCAATTAATGACATAACAGAGTGTAACTCACTTGCCCAAAAAGATAAAATGCTAATTGAAAACACTTTAAACATAGCGCAATAAATAACGAACATAAATCGAGAATTTATATTTATGCTTAGCAACAAGTTGGTATAAGCCCACAAAAAGGCCAATAATAATTACTGCAAAAACATATGAGCAATTGAAAATGTGAAAAAATTAGAAATTTTAAACCGGGATCCCAAAACCTTGAAACGTCCTGAAACGTCCTAAATTTTTGATTCCATGAATAATAAGGCACCTTATAAAAGTATGAGCCAAATTTTTCCACCTTAAAGAGTTTTGTCTGACCCTTTAATTCTTGCAAATCTGGATTTTAACGGGAGGGCAGTTTTTGGGTTCAATCTTTACAGTCTGTATAATCACGCCATTAACATATTCAGGAAGAAGAGCAATTTATATAGCATTAAATTTCGTTTTGAACTTTCTTCTTCCCAAAGTAGGTCGTTTGATATACATAAAAATACCAGCGCAGATAAGCAGGCGCCCATTGAAAAACAAGGAATCGGCTGGCTCCTTTGCTGCGTTCAAACCATTTTGCAGGCAACTCAGCCACCTTCATCCCGAGACGATGACACTTAACCAGCAATTCAAAACTATACGTAAATCCTTCGGTCGATTCAATACGAATATTTTCCAATAGTTTTCTAGAAAATAAGCGAAACGCATTGGTGGCATCATGCGCAGGGAGGCGCCCCAAGTGAAAAAGCGTAAATGATACCGCCCTCACAAGAAAAGCTTTGGGCCATGGACAGTTAATCATTGACCCTCCGGGAATAAACCTACTTGCACACACAATTTCATTGCCCTGCCAGAACATTTCGGCCATTTTATCTATAAGACCGGCATTGTAATCATCGTCAGCCATATATGAAATGACCGCAGGAGCGTCGCTAAATCTAATACCAGTCATGACAGCACCGTGAGCAAATCTGCCCTCATTTTTAACGTACAAAATCTCAAATCTGCTCTGTACATTCTTCAATGCAAGCAGGGTATCATCATCATCACGGTCATAACAAATCAGGACACGAATCGGGGTACGAACCTCGCGTTCAAACGCCTCAATCAAGTGAATAATATTTTCACCTTCGTTATAAACCGGGATCAATACATCAATGTACGCCGATTGTGTCTTGTTCATTTTGGTTTCTGGCTGAGAATAAGAGACTGCTGCCCAAAGAAACGCCATGCAAACCTTATACGTAGATATATTCGAATCAAAGCGACCGACTTGGGAAGGCGGCTCTTGGTGGTGTAAGGAAGGAAGCGCTCTATCACTTCCGTTACTTGAAATCCATTGATCTCCAATGCTTCAACGAAGGCCCGGTCATCTATGGGCGTCACATGATCGAAGAACATCCAATAATCTTTCGCACAAAATCGGATATTGGGCTGCAAAACCAAAAACCTACCACCAGGCGCCAACACCCGGAATACTTCTCGAAAAGTTTCAACGATTTCTTCACGGGTCAAGTGTTCAAACAAATTACTGGCAAACACCAAATTAACCGAATCATCCAGAACGTCTGTCATCTTGGTGGTGCTATTCAATGCAATTTCAACCCCCTCTGCCACATGGTTTTTGACATCGGGGTTGATATCTAAGGCAGTCTTTTGTTTTGCCTGGATGTTATTAATAAATTCACAATAACCCGCGCCTATTTCAAGCACGTGAAAATTCGGAGAGATATATTTTTGAAAGAAATCTCGGCAAAGAACCTTCCACATTTCTCTTCGGAATTGCAAGTCGGGGGTAAAACGTCGAGCATAGATGCTTTGGACATCCATAATTAGATACCTCCAATTTCAACTTGCTCTCTCACCCAAGGGATGATCTCGTCAAGCGCATTGCTCAAACTTGTTTTAGCCTCAAAGCCCAACACTCGCCTTGCCTTTTCCACCGACGGGACCCTTTTTTGAACATCATATTTAAACGGAGTATCACTCACATAGTTAAATGGTGCCTCTCCATTTATTTTCTTCCAAATTAACTCTGCCAAATCAAGAACAGTGGTCGAAACACTGGTGGAAATATTGAAGTCTTCATTAAGAGCTCTTTCATCTTCAATACAAATTCGAATTCCCTCTGCCAGGTCGCCGCCATAGGTGTAATGCCGAACTTGATTACCACTCCCCAAAATATGCAGCGGATCCTGTCCTTTGATTATTTTCTGAACAAGGTCAGGCACAACATGGCTCATGGCAAGTTTCACATTACCTGAAAGCACCTCTTTATCACTAATAGCACGCTTCTCACCTATTCCGACACAATTAAACGGGCGAATGATCGTATATGGCAGTTTATACTGTTCCCAAGCACCTTTTGCAAAGTACTCTGTAGCCAGTTTCTGAAATCCATAGGTAGAAAGCGGAGGAGGACAAGTTAACTGATCTCCTTCTTCTGTCGGAAAATGGTCGGTGCTTTCAAATACCATGGACGAAGACATGACATTGATTTTTTTCAAGTGTTTATTGTTGAATGCCCAAATGGCAGCATCAAATGTGGAGGCAGTTATCCGCTCATTCTCAGCCAGCAGGTCGTAAGCATACTCATGGAACATGGAAATACCGCCGATGATCGCCGCCAATGCAACGACCTGATCGCAATCTTCGACCAAGTCTTTCATCAGAGAAACATCCTTGGCATCTCCTTCAACAAAATGATAATTGGGATGCTGATCGTAACTCTTTTCAACTTTTCCATACTTCGAATAATTATCAATACCATACACGGTATGACCCCGATTAAGCATTTCTTCAACCAAGTATCCAGCAATAAAACCTGCCGAACCTGTTATTAAGATTTTCATTTAATTTATCCTTTAAAAAAGTGTTCCTTGACCCAAAAAGCCCCAGACATCCACCACTGGGCGTCCCTTTGTGTCAAGTTCTTTGTATTGTCTATGAGGTGCGCAAAGGATCAAAATATCGCTTTGATCGATCACTTCATCAAGAGGTCTTAAGTCGCCATCATTTTTCACATAGGGATCAGTGGTGAGAACCCTTTTTGCTTTGAAAGCCAAAACCTTCTTCATTTTATAACTAAGAGATGTTCGTGGGTCATCATTATTAGACTTAAAAGCCATGCCTAATAAACCGATGGTCATATTCTTCAGGTCATGCTTAATGCTTAATCTTTCGGCGATATAAAGAACAAGCCCCTCATTAACATTCATTGCAGCCTGCCCGAGAAAGAATTCGTTCTTGGCAAAAGAGTTTAACTGCATCGTATCTTTAAATAAGCATGGACCAGCGGCAAACCCTGCACCTGCCAGCCCATCAAGACGCGGGTAATGATATTTCACGCCATGCATTACCCGTTCATAATCCACCCCGGCAGAAGTGGTGATCATATAAAATTGATTGGCAATTGCAAAAGTAATATACCGATACGCATTTGAAAATAACTTTGAAAACTCACCTTCCATTGGCGATAAGCGGATAATCTCAACACCAATGAGTGTAAAAAGGTCAACTGCAGACTGCTCCGCTTCCGGCGTCGTTCCACAAACGATTTGCGGAAGATTCATTATCTCTTCAATTGCCTTTCCCTGCACAACCCGTTCGGGACAAAAAGAAACCAAAGGCGCTTTATCCTTGGATCGTAACCATTGTGAAAGCCAATCTGTTGTTCCGGGAAAAACAGTGGATCTAAGCACAAGAAGTTGATCATCGTGAAAGTACGGTAAAAGCTTCTCGAACGCAGAGGTGATCATCTTAAACTCCGGATTCAAAAACTCATCAACTGGAGTTCCGATAGTGATCACTATATTCTTCGATTGCGAAACAATCTCAGGTTGACTGGAAAGCGTCAAGTTTCCAACAGCAAGCGATTTTTTCAGCAACGGCTCAGCCCCTTCTTCCATAAAAGGAACCACGCCATTGCCTATAACATCTAATGCCTGCTGGCTAATATCATAGATAGCTACATTTAATCCCTTTTCAGCAAACACCAAAGCAAAAGGCAATCCTATATGTCCCGCCCCACCCACAACGCATAAATCATACTTATATTCGGCCATTTTATTCCTTCCTTGATTAACTATTTAGTATCAAAGCTATTATCAGTCACCGGACAGATACAGACGATCAAGAATAAGCTACGCGACAAAATGTTATTTTTATTGTCTTACACTTTTGGGGCGAGCTAAAATACACAAACAGTGCGGATTTCCAGCCTTTTAACCAACTACCGTCGGAATTCAACCACGTTTGCAACTCTTTATTGAGAATTTATTGTAATCAACTTTTAAAATTAGTGTTGAGTTAATGAACTATTTGGAACACCCCTGGCATAACTTCAATGGTGGATTTATAACAGTTCAGAACCCTTGTAAGGTTTGATTGATAATTTGGATCTGCCAATACCACCAATTCAAAATTATCATCTCTTATTAATTTACATATCGGTTTCCCATCGTCCTTCGGAGAGAACACCATGGATTTTCTTTGGATTAGATAAGGGTAAGTGGGTGACCAATCGTAATCCACAATAACTACCCATTTATCTTCAGGGACATAAGCCTGAACCTGCTCTGCCCATACCTTCTTTTCGATCCATTTGGCAGTATCAGCTTTTTGAACATTAGAAAGTGATGTATGATCTCTATAGCCAAAATAAACAAAAAACACCAACCAAGCGAGAAAAAACAACCTCAAAGGAGGATAGATTTGCTTCCTTAACTCCCAATATAAGGCCATGCCATACGCCGACAAAATAGAAATAGAGACAGTCCAAGCAATAAAATAATAAATATGCTGATATAGATTTAAAAATACCCCAAAGGTTAGTATGATACTCAACCCCATTGCCAAATAAAAAAGAGAGGCTTCATTATCATGTGCTCTCTCCTTGCTGTGTATTAATCCAGCTGCTGAAATACCACCAAACACTGCGAACATCAGCAATCCATAAGGCGCAATCCATCGCAAACCATCCATTAGATATCTCTGCCAGACAAATTGATCTTTTCTTAAAGCCAGGGACCCAAAATTCCATGCTGTGAGCGACTCGGACGTTAACCACTGAGTAAAAATAGAAATCGACTTGATATTATCCGAATGACGAGTCCACAAATAGCCAAGAATCAAAGGTACCATACCGATCAACGCAAGCGAAAACCAATATCCTTTGTGTAGCAATATCTTTCTTATTATCAAGCGCCAGCTCGACAACCCATTTAATTCAGCTTCAAATTTTTGAAGAATATCCTTTAGCACGAAAGCCGCGATCGGCACAATAACAACCGGCACAGTTGTCGGTTTAACCAGCACAGCAAGGCTTCCGCTTAGGATGGAAAATAAAATCAGGTAGCTCTTTTGAGGATACTTCAGCCAAAGAAAAATAAAATAAAAATACGCAAGGGAAAATGAAAGGGCGGCATAATCTATTAATGGCTCTGTACTGTAATAAATATTATAGGGAAGCCAAAGAAAGAGGGTTACGGATAAAAATGTTACCTTTTCATCCTGAAATATTTTTTTACACAGCAGATACAAAAACAATGCCGTCAAATAAAAATAAAATAAAGCAGCCAGCCTGCACGAAAAAGCAATATCTCCAAACCCAGTTTTGGAGATTACCGCAGCAGTTGCTTGAAATAAAGGAAACTCAAACGGAATCTGCCACGGGAGTCCATAAAGCGGCGTCTCATAATTTATTAGATCAATTCCTTCCTTATTGAACCAAAATGCCGTTAGTTCTGTTTGATTTGCCCGCCACCAGCTGGATGAGCTTTGCAAGCCAGGAATGCGTACCACCACCGAAAGCACAAGAGAACTTCCCCATAGCAAATACCAAAAATACTTGTATAACCTCGAGATCATGTTTTCTCCTAGGACAGGTGTTAAATTGCCATGGGGTAAAGACTATCAAGCCGGCTTGAGAAACAACAACACCTGGAATGGGTCTATGTCATTACACTCAACATATTCAATTTTCCATTGAGGATACTGCCTGACAAAATAAGAGAGAGAAATCGATGTATCGCCATAAGTAATATCTCCATCGATAGGAGCCCGATTATGCGGAGTGAAAGCATAACCCACCTGGTCATGTACTGCGATCATTTGAGCAGACAGCCTTCCTTGGTCGTGATGAAGCCAATATTCTTTAGGACGAATAGTGATCAGGAGCATCCCATCGTCGGCAATATACTTCCTTAATGTATCAAGAACGATCGCAGCGGTCTTCTCACTTAGGTGAGTAAAAACCGAAAAGGCGAAAATCAAGTCGAATTTACGATCATAAGGCAAAGATCTGGGGACATAATCGGAGATCGCCAGATTTCCCTTGACACCATTTTGATTACAAATCTTGATCGACTCATCCCAAGGATCTACCCCATAAATATCCTCGACAGAGCCATATTTATACAAAAGACGAATTATTCTTCCCCAGCCGCATCCGTAATCCAGAATGCTGGACTGATCGATCTTCTTGCCAGTTACAGCCGCATACCCGAATACCATAGTCTTCACAAACGCCAAGGTTTGATTTAATAAAGTTTCTCCATGTGTCCCGGTCCAGTTGCGCTGTACCTGTTCAGACGGCATGGAAGGAAAATATTTTTTAATATTCTCATATTGCCCAGGAACATCCAATAGCAACTTTCCGAATACATCCAATGGGATCTTTCGAAATAGCCCAGGCACCTCCGAAGGGTGAACTTCTTTCATTTTTTCATTGATCGACTTCAATTCTTCTTCAAATAATGACAACATATTTTCCTCACGATTTCCTTTTCTAGTTTGAACATATCGCTTGATCTTTCTTAAGTAATATTTAAGCATCATTTCCTCAAAAACATTATCCTTCCAAATCCATGATGACCATGTAAAAAATGCATATTGAACCAGCCAGTTTTTCAGAAGGTCTTGTGCACAACAGGGATGGACTTCAGTTTTATCATGATTCTGCTGAAGCAAACAATTGCATGCCTCGAAGTTTCTTTAAAACCCAGCTTCCCAAACGCATACCTGGCTTTTCTACCGCATGATAAGTAAAATAAGATGCAATTGTAAGCAATACCAACGTCAAAAGGAAGCACAATGAATATTTGACGGTGAGGGGAATAGGCATTTCATATACATAACGATACACTGGAATAAGCGCAAAAACTAGCGACGGGTGATTCAGGTAAACCGAATAACTGATCTCTCCATAAAAACTGGTAATCCGGTTTACAAGAATTCCAAGGGGGAGGATAGACAATCCGACAACCAAAGCACCATAAATAACTGCCTGCCAGTGTTTAATTTCCAAAAACGCACCCAAGCGACCGTCCTGCATAGCAGAATAACCATATAAACCAATTGACAAAATAAGCACCCCCCAGCTAATTGAAATGGATTGGTTTTGGATATAGCGCTCATAAGCATAATAAATAAAGATCCCGAAAGCGAACGCGGGGAGGTGGTGAAAAAAACTAATATCAATGAACGAGGACACTATCGAGTCACCCAAATGCAAATATGATTTTGCCAAATAAGAGAAAACACTTGAAACCACCAAGGATAAAAAGAAAAATCCAAGAGACTTCCATATATCATCAACAAAATAGTAGATCAGTGGAAAGAAAAAATAGAACAACATTTCAACCCCCAAGGTCCAGCTAGCCCAAACAAAACCGGTCTCTTTCCCCGGGAATAAATTGAACAAAAAAGACATGCTTAAAATTACTGTGCCTAGTGATTGGGTTACTCCAAACCAAGCCCTGTCTCTCAGCCAGGTTAACGCAACCCAAAAATAGAACAGGGGAACAATTCGAAAGAACCTTCGCACATAAAAGCCCAAAAGCTGCTGAGGTTCCTGACTGCGAAGACGCATTGACATCGTCAGTGTGAAAGCGCTTACAACGAAGAACAAGGTTACCCCGCTTCCGCCTACAAGGACGAGTTTCCACATCCAAACAGGTGCATCCAAATTGGGACGGGGGATATAAGCCAGATGATACATAAGTACAGAGAGGGCAGCCACGCCGCGTAGTGATTCAATAAAGGACAGCCTATTTTGTATGGAAGAAGAGTTATTCAATATATATTACCTCGTTGGTCTCTCTTTTTTTATCTCAAGTAGTCGTCACTGAAAGAAATTTTTAATTTATTGCCAGAACCGAACAAATCCCCAACTGTCGATTCTTCTAAAATTTCTTATTGGTTCCACAGACCAAATATTTTTTGTCAAGCAAAGAGTGGACAAGCCGGTTTTCGTCTAAAAAATTTCTATACTCCGCAAACATTCGGGAGTATTCAACATGGTATTCCTCATAATCAAGCGAAAGATACAGGGAGTAAATATCGATATTCCGGACATCCCGAACATCTGCATGCGGGATTTTCAATAGTTCGCACATTTCCTTTGTTCGCGTATCATGCACAAACATAAAACTTGGCACGCCCGCCAAAAGACCGATCAAACAACCATGAAAACGGGTTCCAATCACCAGATCGTTCTTTTTGATCTCAGTCATCCATTGTTCAATATCAAAATATGCGTCCATTTTGTTCTTTACAAATTCTACAAACGCTTCCTCAGCGGCATCTTCAAGCCCATACAATCTCATAAGATGCTGAACAACATCCTGCCCAAAATCAGCACCATCCAACGCCATTTCCATGAGCACACTTTCATTTTGCAGAATGTACTTATATCCACTTTGAAAGGATAACTTAGCAAGGGTCTCTTCCACTCGTTTTGCCGCAACAGGATCCACCGAATGGTCCACGACATTAGCAGAACCATTTACAGACACCTTTAGCTTTGTATTCTTGTTGTAAAACAGTTTCTTTCGGATCTTTATTTTCGGACTACAACTCCAGTACATGGATGGGCAGCCGATCGCTCTTACATTCTTGATGCCGATATCGTTCAATACTTGAGCTGTGTAATGACCGCGAACCCCCAGCGTTGCACTTCGTTCAGATATGATCCGCACAAAACGTTGGGTTCCTTCCGGGATATTTATCTTTTTGTCGTAGCTCGGCGCCTGCGCACCCAGACCAATAATGGTCACTGGCAATTGCACTTCATCAAGAAATTTTGCGTGACTTCCAAAATCAAAGCCTTCAAATAAAAAATTAGAAGCGCCGATAACGATCATGTCATAGTCTTCTTCAATTTTTTTCTTATCAAAGGTGCGTAGCGGCTGAGATAGAGTCTCCACCCCAAGCTGCTTATGCAGTGCATTTCCTATCAATAAATTACCCGAGTTACCGCCTGCACCAGGCAGAAGAGCAGAAATTGTATCTGCGGTGTTTGCCGGAACATGATAGCGGGGTCCAATATAAAAATATCTCATACACTCCTTAAGTGCAGGTAACACCACTTGAGATTCCAAACTACTGTTTATATTTAAGAATTCAAAATAATTTTGACGATGATAAAACCAGCGACGCAAAGTTAAAAATAAAATTTAAACCCAGAACAGATAAGAAATTACTCCTTAATCTTTCTATAAAAAAACCAAAAAACTCGAGAACCCCATCGGAACACTACAGGCGGGCAAATCAACCTAATTAACTCAATAATTTTTCTCTTGAAGCTTAAATTGGGTTGAGGCAAAGGCTCAGATTGAGCAGGTGCCAACTCCACAACCGTAGCTTCAGGTTGTGATTTAGGCGATAATTTTTCAAACAAATTCCGCAATTGAGGAGGCTGCTCAAATTTCCAATTCAAATATGCTTTTTGTTGCCACTCTTCAAACTCAGCTACAAAGCCATTGAATTCGCGAGGAAAATCCCCTTTAAAACCAATCCCAACCACTGTATGGGGAAAAACCTCCTCCCCTGCATATCCAACAAATGAATTTTCAAAAGGCTTTAAAATCGATCGAAATGCTTCTGGCGTAAAACGCCAATAGTCATTAGGGTGATCGTGAATATGCCAAAGCATTACACTACTAATCACTGCAATTCCACCAGGCTGAAGAACACGGTAAATTTCCTGCATCGCCAAATGGGGATGCTCTACATGCTCAAGGGTATCTAAACATAAAATCGAACCAGCAGACTCAGAAGGCAGGTCAATTTTATGCAAATTTAAAACAATATCTACTCCCGGACCATGACGCATATCTGTACCAATGTATTCTTTTCCTAAAAAAAATGGACGAAGGTCGGCCAGTTTTTCCTGTCCCGGAACCTGAAACGCGCCAAATTCATAAATTGGCGAAGTTGTCGGGAGAGTCCTCGATACCATTGCAACAAATTCTCTTACAGACGTTCTCATAATATTCTCCTAGTTACCCACAATAATTAATCCATACACTGCATTACCTGAGCAATCCTCTGAACACAACTTATTTCGTATGCGTCCACTTTTTGGCAAAAAACTTTAACTCTTTCTCGGTGTAAAAATGGCGGGCAAATTTCGTGTTGTACAATCGTTGAACATACTCAACAGGCAAGGGTAATTTCTTAAAATCCTTGTACACTTCTGAATATTCTTTTTCTTCACCAATATTTACACTATGTAAAACAAAATTTTCAATTCCAAGAAAATTAAGCATAGCGGGTTTAACACATCGTCCTAAATCTTCTAAACGAAGAATCAACAAATCTGCTTTTGCAGACCCGGAGTATATTTTATACCCCAAATCATAAGGAAATTTTTCAGCATAAACATCAATATTAAAAGACGGTATTAGCTTGAGTTGAGCATCAAACCAATATTCCGGCCAATCGTGAATGGCATCCAAACCTAGAAAAAATTCCATCAAATAATTTACATCAAGGTTGCCCTTATGATATTTCTCACGCCAATCAGGGATAAAATCTGGCAAATTATGAAAAAAGGTTCCTACATTCCTTGCTACAGGATCGCGCACCAAGGAGACTATATTCCAATACAGCCCATCTTTTCCATCAATTTGATTACGCAGGTTTTCACCCTGTTCTATTGCAGATAAAAAATCAGTCGGATCTACTCTTTGGCTGATCGCCTCCTTCCTTAAATTATCAAAATCGTTCAAGATATGGATGTGATAGATCGGAACTGGCAGTTGAAGATTGCTATAAGCTTTCTTAAGGGATACTTCAACAGATTTTGAGCCAACTTTCCCCATCTGATGAATCAAGACAGGTTTATTCTGAATCAATCTTATTGCATTTCCGCTGCCACTCTCACCAAAGGCAATAACAATCCCGTCTTTTGAAGATCTGTCAGAACGATACCGCTCAATCGCCTCAAAAGCCTCTCCCGGACAGAAATCAAACCATTGCTTACGAAGGTATTCCTCTCGCTTTTCATTGAACTGAGGGTGCAGTTGATAATTATTCTTAATAACTTGTTGAACTTCAAAGTATTCAGTGAAAAACAACTCCACCTTTTTGTTTTTCACTGTCTGGCCAACAACACTTTCTGAATGTCTGCGGTGATAGTTTAATTTTGCAGCATCGTAAAAAACAAGCCCGCCTTTAATCGCCAAAACGATCAGATACCAATCTCCAGCGACCCGCATATCAACAAGCTTAGCACGGACATCTTCAGAGACATCAAACCTGCGCAACAACACGCTGCTGATATTGAGAATGGTATTTTTCACACCCAACCCATCGTTGATCTCATTTTCAGCAGCAATCTTATAAGAAGAACTCCACTTTGTATGAGACAAAGAGGTCAGGTAATCTGTACCGATATAGTCGCCAACAATAACACCATTTTCATCAATTACATTTGAGTTTGCAAACGCGAGCTTTACGGCAGGATCGTGGAAAGCCGGCAGAAGCTTCCGCAGAAAATGGGGGTCGCTCAAATCATCTGACTCAGCGATCCAAATAATATCTGAGGAAGACATGTCGATCCCCTTAAGCCACTGAGCAAAAGGAGAGCCTGTGTTACGTTCATTTTTCACCAAGGTGACATCCGCCTTGGTGGAATATCGCTCCAATACCCCAAGGCTTCCATCTGTTGAAGCGTCATCCAGCAAGATCACTTCAAAATCACGAAAAGTTTGATTAAAAATACTATCGAGCCGGCTGGCAAGATATTTCTCATGGTTATAGTTAGGCACGATCACAGACACCGCAGGCTTCTTTCCGGCGATCTTCCGGCAGACCGAAAGGATATGCGGGGTAAGGTGATCCACGGTAAATTCAGTTAAAAACTTCTCGCGCGCTCTGGCGCCAAGCCGAACACGCAAGTCGCGGTCATTCTTCAATCGGTCAACAGCAGACGCCATGGCATCAATATCCAATAAAGGAACAACGACACCTGCATCATCCAGAACAAAGTCTGACATTCCTCCCGCGGTGCGGTCAAAGCAGATGATAGGCAAACCACACTCTGCCGCCTCCAACGCCACAAGCGGAAAAGGGTCTTCACGGGATGGGAGGAGAAACAGATCTCCCGCGCTTAAATAATCCCTGACATTTTTCTTCAAGCCCAGGAAAGTGACATGATCGTCCATTCCTTCTTTTCTTAATTCACGAAGATGATCCTTCCATGCCTTTCCGTCTTCATTTAGCTCATCACCGGCAAACTCGCCGATCCAATAAAAATGAAAATCTTTGACTCCCGAATTTCGCAGAGCGCGGGCAGTCTCAATGAACAGATCAGCCCCCTTGCGATAGACCATTCCGATTCCACAACCAAAAACAATTAATTTATCGGGCTCCAACCCAAGACGTTTCCTTGCCTTCTTCTTCTCTGACTCGTCGAGAAATATTTTATCTGCAACGTGCGGAACAACGGCGGAATAAACAGTGGAGATCATCCTAGGCGCAACAGCATGATTCTTCACCAGGTTATCTTTTACTGCTTCCGAACAGGCGATGTAATGAGCACTATGCTTAAGGATCTGTCCGATCGACTGTTTGCCATAACGATCTATGCTCATTTCCATCTCATGGAAATGAGTCAGAATGGGCACATTGAGCCCGCTCAGCACTTCGTAAATCGCGCCTGAAACGACCGTATTGCCATAAATCAGATCAGGAGTGCCTTCACAAAACTGTCGAACAAGGTCGATCAGGTGGTCGTCAGAGCTTGCTCCACTTCGGAGATCACTCCACACGATCGTATCTGCGTATGACTGAAATTGCGGGAGCCACTCCCCGCCATAAAGACAAATGACCTTGAGGCGGATCGAGGTATATTTTTTGAACCAGGCTAACATATTTAAAAGGACCAGCTGCGCACCTCCGCGATTCGCATCGTGCGAAACAAACAGCAATGTCCAACTGGCTTCAGACGAAGTTGAAACACCACCCGATTTACCCGTCAACGCTTCGGCGGTTGCCTGTAAATAAGCATAACCGTACTTCCTATCAGGCTCCAGATAGGTACCTTCAGCCCACTCATTCCATGCGTTAATGAAAACAAATCTTTTGCTTTCAGGCAAAGAGCGCCTTGTATACTCAACGGCATTTTCAAGCCACGCCTTATAAGCAGATGGGGAAGAATTCACAAAAATATGAGAATCTTTTTGCTTACGGGCCGTATTATCCCAGGACGGCATGACGGTCTTAAATACCGTATATTCTCCATATTGTTTATTCATCATGGTTCGAGCGGCCAGCCCATAATCAAATATCCTGCCTCTGAATTCCGGATGCACCCCTTTTAGGTTATGAACGCCGATCTCAGCCTGTCCCAAATGATGTGGGGGGAACTCAATGGCGGCATCGAACCCATACAAACGCGGATCCTTAATGCCAAAGCTTTGAATTACGCCCAGATAGATCTCCCCTATACCCATCCTTCTGCACTCTTCCCGCCAGATTTCCGCAGCTCTTGAGGGATCTGGGAGTAAATTAATGCGGTAAACAAGTAACATAGGCTTCCCATCCACCCGGATGTATCTTGGGTCAAGGAAGTTGGGGGCTATATCGCGAATAAAATGATGATACTCATCTTCAGAATGGACTTGCCCGATCAAAATGTCATTTTCTGCGCCATCCCAGCGCCGCGTCCAATTCTCGTTTGCCCAACACAAACAAAATGGCAGATCCAGGTCAGGGTTGGCAAGGTATTGATCAAGGGGACGCTCCAACAGCCGTTTGCCTGCAAACCAATAATAGTAAAAACAAAAACCATAGACCCCATATTTTTTTGCCAGTTCAACCTGCTGTTCTTGCACTTCCTTTAATCTCAAGTCATAAAAACCCAAATCTCCGGGCAGGCGGGGCTGGTAATGCCCGCTAAAATTCGGAACAGCCTTGGAAACATTTGTCCATTCAGTGAATCCTTTTCCCCACCACGCATCATTTTCAGGAATTGGGTGAAACTGCGGAAGATAAAAAGCAATAGCTTTCACCTGAAGCGAATCCGTCTGGATGGAACTCTGGATGATCGGCACATATTCAGTAGCTGATGAAACAGAAGAAACAGAGGAAACAGGAGACCTCTTTGCTCTTCTAAGTAATGCAGAGAGTTTCCCAAAAACCTTCCGGATCAGAGAACGCAAACCTTCCGTGCGTAAGACATAAAACGCCTTAAATGACGCGCGAATCAACCGAGCCTGAATACTACCCGCAGGCGCAAAAATCTCTTTGATCTGCCGAAGCCGAACAAGGAATCTCCAACCTACACTGCTGAAAATCTCGTTCAGCAAATTCTGGCGCTGATTAATAGCATCGTTCAGTCCTCCGATCGTATCATTCAGACCGCCGATTGTATCTTTCAGCCCATGAATGGATTCGTTCAATTCTTCAATGAGCTTTTCGCGTTCAACGATAACCGCCTGCTTCTCATCCCGCTCA
The DNA here is from genome assembly GCA_017985935.1 of Anaerolineales bacterium. GTDB lineage: Bacteria > Chloroflexota > Anaerolineae > Anaerolineales > Villigracilaceae > Villigracilis. The sequence goes on from JAGNWT010000021.1 coordinate 46,852, forward strand.
AGGGAGATGGAGCGTATGGTTCGGTCCTTTTCATTGGAGACTGCTTCGGCTACCGCTTCAGAAGAGTATTTTGAGCCAAGCGAGAAGAAAAACTCCCTAAGAGCTTCTGCTTGAGCATCAGTAGCCGAAAAGAACTCCTGCAACACTGGAGGTGGGTTATCTCCAACGCACAATACCCCTAATCCGTGTCCATGTATGAAGTCGAACGCTGGATATTTGGATTTTAGTTCATCCCATAACTGCCAAACCCCAAAGCCACGCTCACGGACATTAATATCATGAAAGAGCACGATCGCATTTTTACTGAGCTTTGGGCTCCAGGTGTCAAAATCGTGCTTCACTGCTTCGTAAGTATGCAAACCGTCTATATGCAAAAGATCTATCGAGCCATCAGGAAAACTCGACACAGCATCATCAAAAGTACTTTGAACCAGGCGCGAGAACCCTCCGTATAAGGGATCATGATAAGCGCGCAAATCAGAAAGCACATGGGTATCGTAATAACCGGCATGCTTGTCTCCCTCCCAGGTATCCACTGCATAAGCCCGGGTATCCAAGCCATTCTTCTTAATCGCCTGGCAAAAGGCACAATAAGAGACCCCTGTATGAGACCCCAATTCAACAAAAACTTTGGGACGAAAAGCTTCAATCAAGAACATTGCGAAAGGAGTATGCTCCACCCATGCTGAAATTCCATCCAGACGAAGGGGACGATCAAAACAGGTCGGGTAATCCAGTGGATTCATTATCTTTAACAAAGTCACATCCTTATTTCGCAGCAAGTTGTTATAAAAACGACCTTGTGCCGATCGTCCTTAAAATTTTCAAAGAGAATTCTAACCCAATATAAAGTCACCATCAAGAAGATTTGGATTTTCAAAAAACCTGCCCGATTCTTGAAGGAATCGATCTGTTCTATTAATGCAGAAAGAGGCAAAAGCGCATACTCTTGCCTCTTTCTGCATTGTATCTGTTTATTCGTGTCCTACGGTCTTCCAATGAG
>JAGNWT010000093.1 GCA_017985935.1 Anaerolineales bacterium
TGAGCCGGCCTTGTTCGTTGGAATGACAGTGACCTTTGCCTGGCTGTTATTCGGTCCGTTCACAGACGCGAGTGCGCCGGTCTTGCGCAACTACATGATCTTCCCGATCCTGATCCTGCTGGCCTTTCGGTTCGATCCGCGCGGCGTGGCGGGAACACTTTTTTTGTTCTCGCTCACTGCCTTATGGTATACGCTGCAGGGAGCTGGAATTTTTGGGTTTTCAGACCAATCTCCAGCGGAGCGATTGACCGCTGTTCAACTCTTCCTGATCGTTGCCACTTTTTCAGGCATGCTGCTGAGTTCTGTGTTGGCGGAGCGCAAGCGCGCAGAAGCCACCATGCAGGCCCGTTGGCAGCTTAGTCAGTCGGCGGACTTTCAAACATTAGATGAGCTGCTTCAATCTACGTTGGATCGGGCAGAAGAATTGACAGACAGCAAGATCGGCTTTTTTCATTTTTTGGAAGAAGACCAGGTCACATTGACCCTGCAAATGTGGTCCACCAACACCGTAAAAAATATGTGTACAGCCGAAGGGAAGGGGCAGCATTACCCGGTTGATAAGGCTGGGGTCTGGGTTGATTGTGTTTATACGCGAAAACCCGTTATCTATAATGACTATGCCACTTTATCCCATCGCAAGGGATTACCGAAGGGGCATGCGCCTGTTTCGAGAATACTGGTTGCCCCGGTCTTGCGCGATGACAAGATCGTCATGATCATTGGCGTGGGAAACAAAGCGGTCGACTATGACGATTACGATGCGGAACTGGTCTCGAACCTGGCAGACCTGACCTGGGATATTGTCCGGCGGAAGCGGGTGGAAGCGGATCTGCGCGACAATCAGGAATTATTTTCTCAGTTTATGGCGCACTCTCCGATCTATGCTTTCATCAAACAGGTGGACCCGGATGAAAGCCGCGTTTTGCACGCCAGTGAAAATTACGAAGAGATGATCGGTGTGCCAGGCTGGAAAATGATCGGAAAGGGAATGAAGGAATTATTCCCGCCCGAACTGGCAGAAAAGATCATTAAAGACGATTGTGAAGTAATTACCAATGGCGGGATATTAAAGTTGGAAGAAGAACTTAAGGACCGTCACTATACCACCATCAAGTTCCCGATCAATCTGGGCGAAAAGAAACTTCTGGCTGGGTACACCATCGATATCACCGACCGGGTGAAGGCACAGGAAGCCTTGCTTTTGAGCGAGGAGAAATACAGAACGGTTGCAGACTTTACGTATGATTGGGAAGCCTGGCTTGGACCGGACAAAAAGTATCGATATGTTTCGCCTTCCTGTAATCGGGTGACGGGATACCCATCAGCAGAATTTTTGAAAGACCCGGCCAAGGCGATCGAGATCGCTCATCCGGAAGATAAGGAAAAGGTCAGGGAGCATTTCCGACAAGCCAACGGCGCAGATAAGAACAAAGACCTTCATTACGAGTTCCGCATTATCACAGCCAGTGGAGAAACGCGCTGGATGAGTCATTTCTGTAATGCCGTTTATGGAAATGATGGTCAATGGCTGGGACGCCGTGAGAGCAACCGTGATATTACCGAGCGTAAACTGGCTGAAGAAGAATTGCGGCAAACCAGGCAGGAGCTTATTGAGGTCAATAAAGATCTGGAAACCACCCTCGAGCGTGAAAGACAACTCTCCCACACCGATGGTCTGACAGGCATCAATAACCGCCGCTATCTTTATGAACTAGCCGAATATGAACTGGGGATCGCGCTTCGCTATCATCAGCCGCTGTCAATCCTCATGTTCGACATCGATCATTTCAAACAGATCAACGACACGTACGGGCACATGGTCGGAGATCAGATCCTTCAGCAGGTGGCCCGGTCCACTTGCGCGGTGCTGCGCTCGTCGGATGTGATCGGTCGTTATGGCGGCGAGGAGTTTGTGATCGTCTCGCCGATGACGACCGCGCAGCAGGCTTTCTCACTGGCGGAGCGCATTCGCGAGCAGGCGGCGGGCGTCCGAGTCCCGACCGAAAAAGGCGATGCGAAAGTCACGCTCAGCATCGGCATCGTTGAAAAAATACCCGAAGCAGAAACCGCCTCGACCGATGAGCTGATCCGCGGGGCAGATGCCGCCATGTATGCCGCCAAACAAGCCGGGCGTAACCGCACCATGATCGGCAGGAAATAACAAGTCCGCGTTCTTCCGCGGGTGCAAGGGGATTTTATTCCGCGGCGAATTTCCAAAGGTTACATTTTTCACTTGACCTTCCCCCCTGACCGTCCTACAATTCAGTTGTCTGACGAATTAAACAACCAACTCTCAAAAGGAGAAAACAATGTCCGATTTTCTGTTTCGCGGTTCGCTCAAAGACCTCGACCCTGATGTCTACGAATTGACCCAGCTCGAGTCCGAGAGGCAGGCCCGCAAGTTGATCCTCATCCCCAGCGAGTCGACTGCGCCCATGGCGGTTCGTGAAGCGCTGGCTTCCAGTTTCCAAAATATTTACGCAGAAGGCTACCCCGATGAAGAGTCGCGTTGGATGACCGAAGAAGAAATTCTCGATTATCCCGCGCGACTTGCTCATTACCGCCGCAACGGCGATCCGCGCTACTACAAGGGCGTGGAATATGCCGACGCGGTGGAAGCGCTCGCCCGCCGAAGAGCGGCCGAAGCCTTCGCGGCTAACGGATTCAGCGCCGACCAGATCTTTGTCAATGTGCAGGCTTTATCCGGCGCGCCGGCCAACAATGCCGTGTATCAAGCGTTGGTGAACCTGGGCGATACGATCATGGGGTTGAACCTTTTGCATGGTGGTCATCTTTCTCACGGGTCTTCTGTGAATCGCAGCGGCAAATGGTTCAAGGCTGTGCATTACAACGTGGATGAAAATGAAAAGCTCGACTACGACCGTATTCGCGCTCTGGCATTGGAGAACAAACCGAAACTGCTGATCGCCGGCGCATCCTCTTACTCTTGGGTCCCAGATTGGAAGAAGTTCCGCGAGATCGCAGATGAGGTCGGCGCGTATTTCCTGGCAGACATTTCACACATCGGCGGTCTTGTCGCGGCGGGAGTTGTTCCCTCCCCGATCGGTTTTGCCCATGTCGTGATGTCTACCACCCACAAGAGCCTGGACGGTCCTCGCGGCGCAGTGCTGCTCACGACCGATGGCGCGATCGCCAAGAAGATCGATAAAGCCGTCTTCCCCGGTGAGCAGGGCGGACCGCACGTCAATGTCTTTGCGGGGTTGGCATTGGCCTTCAAACTGGCGCAGACCAAGCAGTTCAAGAAATTGCAGGCGCAGACCATTAAGAACGCCGTGGCCATGGCAGACCAATTTACCAAACGCGGACTGCGTGTGCCCTTCGGCGGGACGAACTGCCACATGGTCAATGTGGATGTGACCTCTGTTGTTGGTGAGGACGGCACCAAACTCAGCGGCGACCAGGCCGCGCGGATCCTGGACATCGTAGGTGTGGTGGTCAACCGCAACACCATCCCCGGTGACAGGAACTCCGCCGATCCTTCGGGCATCCGCCTTGGTACCCCGTGGATCAGTCAGCGCGGCTTCGATGAGAAGATGACTCGCGAGCTTGCCGATGTGATGGCCGATGTGCTGCTCGCGTGCGCGCCCCATTCAGTGGACACCGTCCGCAAGGGACGACAGCGCCGTGCCAAAGTGGACTTCAACGTGTTGAACGACGCCCGCTTGCGGGTGCGTAAACTGGCCGAGAAGGCGGGCATCGATTTCAAATATAAGAAGAGCGGTTATCCTCACTTCTATTATCTGGACGATAAATCCACCAGCGGCGTGTATGAGTTGAGCGGACAGCGCGCGCGGCAGGTGCTGGATTTCGCAGTGTCTTCCGACCTCTCCGCTTTGAAGAAGGGCAAGACCCAGGTCACATCGATCGCCACTCCCAAAGGTGTGGTGCAGGGTCTGCTGAGGAACGTGGATAACAACACCTATCAATTATCTGTCCCCGTCAAGAATGCATCGACAGTGGCCACATGGCTGCGCGATCTTTCCGATGGGTACACATCCTTTGAACTCAATGGCGGAAAAGATTTCAGCGCGAAGCGCCTGCCGGGGCCGTTCGTGGTAAATGAAGTGAAAGCCAAACTCACCGCCACCGTCCCGCCGCTCAAAGGCGGAGTTAAACCCTGGTTCATTGGAGTCAGCTCCGATATTAAGGAAGAACCGCTTCCCTCCTTTGAGTGGAATGAAGCCGAAGGCGAGTTGAAGAAGACGAAGCTCAATCAGGTCCATCGTGATCTGGGCGGTAGAATGGTCCCCTTTGCGGGCTGGGAAATGCCGGTGCAATATTCGGGCATCTTTGAAGAGCACCTCGCCACACGCAACGCGGCGGGCTTGTTCGATGTCTCGCATATGGGCGTGTACGATGTGCGCGGCGCGGATGCGGCTTCGTTCCTTGATACGGTCTGCGGCAATGACTGTGGCGGACTGATGCCGGGCGAGTCTTTGTATTCTCATTTCCTCACCCCCGATGCGAACGTGATCGATGACACTCTCATCTATCGCCGCGGCTGGGATAACTATCTGGTGGTGGTGAACGCATCGAACGATGACAAGGACCGCACCTGGCTTGAAAGTGTGCGTGATGGGCTGGTGAAGATCGATAACAATCGTCCGTGGGCGCGGACCTACGGCTACAATGCCGAGATCCGTAATCTGCGCGACCCAAGGTCCGGCGATGATATGCGGGTGGATATTGCCCTGCAGGGACCGAAGAGTCGTGACACACTGCTGGCGATGGGTGTGGATGATGCCACCCGCGCGCGCATCATGAAGTTGAAGCGCACCGAGTTGTGCAATGCGGTCGTTGGCGGATTTGACCTGATCGTGTCTCGCACGGGTTATACCGGCGAGAAGATGGCTTTCGAGTTGTTCGTCCACCCAGACCGCGCCGCGGAATTTTGGCTGGCGGTGATGAAAGCCGGCGAACAGTTCGGCGTGAAGCCCATCGGTTTGGGCGCGCGTGACTCACTGCGTACCGAAGCGGGTCTCCCGTTGTACGGGCACGAAATGGGACTCGGCTCAGGCAAATTTGAAGGGCGTGATCTCGGCGTGGCGGAAGGCGGCTTTGGTTCCTATGTCAAGCCGTACAAGCCGTACTTCATCGGGCGCGATGCCTACGTGGCGCGCGAGCGCGCACGGCAGGGTGTGGTCGTCCGCTTCACTTTTGATGAACAGCGTGTCCGCATGGCGCACAACGGCGACCCCGTGATGAATGCCAACGGCGAACGCGTGGGGTTTGTCACTTCCTGCGCCATTGATGGGCAGAGATTTATCACCGGGCAGGCTTTCGTGGAATTAGCCTACGCCAAAGAAGGTACGCCCATCTTGATCCATCAAGGCGGCGTGATGGATCGTCCCGCCACGGCGGCCAAGGTGGTAAGTAGGTTCCCGAAACTGTAAAAAAAGAATGCGATCGATCGGGGTGGATGGCTGAGACCGTCCACCCCGAATATTTTTTGAGAAGGAAAACCTAATGACAAAAAGACCAGAGGAAGCAGAGCGGGAACAGAACCGCATCAAGCAGCAATTGGAGCAGGGGCAGAAGCAAAAGGACCACCAGCAGCAGCGTCTGCAATTGGAGGCGGAGCAGGAACTGAAGCGCAAGCAGCGCCAACAGGAGCGCCTGCAGTTGGAAGCCGAGCAGGAGGAGAAAAGAAAACTGCATCGGCAGCAACAGATCAAACTTGAGCAGGAACAGGATGAGAAGCGCAAACTCAGGCAGCAGGAAGGACAGCCGCCCAAGCAGGGATAGTTGAAATGGATATCGAAGCATAAGGCTCACCCCCGAACCGAACTTTCGAGGGTGAGTTTTTTTATTTGGCAACAAGCGGGTGATTGCCTTTCGCTTTCAAAGCCTGTAGAATGTTCCCATATTTGGAGGTAGCGATGGTGAAAAATCCGGTGATCATTTTGGGCGCAGGTGCCACAAAAGCCTGCGGCGGACCACTGACCGATGAGATACTGCCTGCGGCGCTCAACGGTGAAATGGTCAACGATATGAATTCGGTCAAGCTGGATGACCGCGAAGAGTTGTTGTACCTAACCTGGAAATTCATGACCGAGTGTTTTAACGTGCCCAATGTGCGTCCCATCGCCAAGGAGGATTGTCCCAATCTGCCCATGGTCTTGAGCATGCTGCGCAGGTCCATCGAGATGGATCAACCCATCAATCATTGGCAGCGTGATGATCTGGTGAAAGCCAAACGCGCCATTGAGTATTCGGTGTTCGCGGTCATTGAAGCCGCCCTCAGAAGGATGCGAGCCAACGCTCAATTTCATCACTCGCTGCTTGAGCCGCTGTATCAGAACGGTGTCGCGCCTGTGGTCATCTCTCTGAATTATGATGTCATTGCCGATAACACCATGTTCAGGCTTGCCGAGCAGTATTCTCCCGGCGCTACTCCCGACTACGGCGTGGATATTTCCACCCCGCAATATGTCAATGTGCGGCAGCGCGGAGTCTTTGGCAGCCTTTACAAGATCCACGGCTCGCTCAACTGGTTGTATTGCGAAAAGTGTTCCAGGCTCGACCTGTTCGTGTCTGAAGGCTTGAACGGAATGCAAACCTCGAAAGCCCTGGACGAGCTTTATCACACCGCTCCTTTCCGCGAGGCCTATAGCTGCCGGGGAACTCGCTGCCGAAACCCCAATTGCGACGGCTTTGTCAGCCCCGTGCTCATCACTCCCACCTATGTCAAAGATTACCAAAACCCGCACATCTTAAAAGTATGGCAGGAAGCAGAAGCCGCCATGAAGAAAGCCGACAAGGCGGTCATCATCGGATACAGCCTGCCCAGTGACGATGTGGAGGTCGGTCTGCTCCTGAAGCGTGGACTCGGTCACCTGAACCCCGGGCAGATCACAGTCGTTGAGTATGCCGATGGCGAGTCTGCCAAAGCGCCCGCCGGCCGCATCCCGCTCGACAAGCATCCGACTGGGAAGCGATTCCGCACGGTGCTCGGGTCTGGATTGGATTGGCACACAACCGGCTTCGAAGGCTGGTTGAAGGAACAGGGGCACGCGGTCTTCCACTAAACTGCGGCTGGATCCTGTTTCTCGAACTTTTTCCCCCGACGCGCTCGCGGGTTGAAAGAATAGTAAAGGATATAATCGGTCGAAATTAGCCCGCCTTCATCATTTTGGAAAATCACCGGAGGATAACATGACGCAGTTGTACACAGAGATCAAACCGGAAACCTGGCTTGAACTAAAAGATTGGTACTGGGCGCTTGGAGCGGGAATTGATTGGGTGTTCAGGGGGCAGCAGGACGAGAAGTGGGATATCTGCTCTTCGTTGGAAAGAGCCATCCCTTCATGGTGGGACAAGGGATCGAAAAAGCAGAAAAAAGAGATCGGCGAATTCCTTGGCTATTCTGAAGAAAAACTTTTTGGAAAATTTTCAGAACGGGTGGAGCAATTTGCAAGCCTCGGCGAAACGGCGGCAGACACAGTGCTGGGGAAGTTGGCCCTGATGCAGCATCACGGCGTGCCGACCCGTTTGATCGATTGGACGGACAGCCCATATGTTGCCACCTTCTTTGCCGTTGAAAATGCGAGCGACCCTGAAGCCAAGTGCGCGGTGTGGGCTATTTCTTCGCAATGGTGTCAGGAGAAAAGCGCCATGGCGGTGCGAAAGAAGTTGAATCTCAAACCGGCAGATTTTGGGAACCATACGGATTTTTCGCTCGACCATGTTTTGAGCGAGACCATCCTCAAGGGAAGCATCCCGCTCGTGGCTCCTCTTCGTCCGCTCAAGCTGAATATTCGTATCGCGTCTCAGCAGGGACTTTTCCTTTGCCAGGGCGACCTCAACATGAACTTCATGGAAAACCTGCGCTCGCTGGGCGAAGGGGAACTTCCGCAGATGCTTTACAAGTTCGTATTCCCCGCCCACTGGCGCCCTGAGATCTTCCATGACCTGTTCAACATGAACATTGGCCCGCAGACTCTCTTCCCTGGGTTGGATGGATTTGCAAAGTCCATCAGGCTCAGGATGGTGTGGGAGACAGAATCGTATGACTATCTGGACTACGTCCGCGCGACGGCGGCCAAGAATTTCAAGGTTAACTACTTCGTCCCGAGCGCTGAATGATAAAGGGCAGACCTGCCCGGTCTGTGCCGGCAGGCTTCGGCGCGGATGAACGTGCAAAGTGGATCAAGATCGAACTCCGGAAAAATTTCTCCGGAGTTTTTTGTTGCATGAATCGGAAATGAGTTATTGACATGCAAGAGAAAAGGCATAAAATTTGTCAACTTTTCAAGCAACGAAATAAAAGACAAGACCCGCCTTGTGCTCACCGTTGGTCATTGACCGGCGTGTTCAAAATTCAACCACTCAGAGGAGAGATGTGTATGAATAAGGTCGTCAGGTACTTTGTTTCCGCGATCGTGGTCGTGACCCTGTTGTTTGGGTCGTTCGCCATGTCGCCCGCGCAGAAGGCTTTTGCTGCCGGCAGTCAGAAGTATTTCATTGTTCAGTTCTCGGGCCCCATTCAGGATTCCTGGAAGGACAGCCTGACAGCTGAAGGCGCGGAGATCCTGGCTTATGTTCCAGACTTCGCTTTCAAGGTTCGCATGAACCCCGCGATCGCCAGCCGTGTCGGCCAGTTGGGTTTTGTAAGCACGGTTTCCCCTCTTCAATCACAAGCTAAGTTCGGCGCAGACCTGACCCAGGAAACCGGGACCAGCCTGTACCGCATCCGCATTGAACGCGGCTCCAACTTCGGACTTGTCCGCTCGTTGGTTGCGCAGACCGGCGCGGAGATCGTTGGCTATGATGGAGATACGGTCGTGGTGGCTGCGAACGGCGCTTTGCTCGATGCGATCTCTCAACTGGACGATGTTGCTTCCATTAATAACTTCCAATTAAATGAACTGCACAGCGCAGGCAATTCGCCTGCGGCCAATGAGATCGGCACGAACATCATTGGCGCGGCCGCGGCTCATGCTCGCGGCTACGATGGCTCGACCCAGATCGTGGGTGTGGCGGATACCGGACTTGGCGGTGGAACCACTTCCACTGCTCATATTGATATTCCCACCAGCCGCGTGGTTGCAGTCAATAGCTGGCGCGGCGTGGATGACAGCTGCTGGACGATCACAGATGACGGCGCCATCGATGTGGATAGCGGTCACGGCACGCACGTTTCCACTTCTGTTCTCGGTGACGGCAATGCCGCCGGTCTCGGACGCGGCACGGCTCCCGCCGCCCGCCTTGTCTTCCAGGCAACTGAGAACTGGGCAACCATGAAGGGGCTGTGCGCGATCTACTACACGAGCGGCTATTACCTGACCGGTCTTCCCACCGACCTTAACACACTCTTCCAACAGGCATACGATCAGGGCGCGCGCATCCACTCCAATTCGTGGGGCAGCGCAGCCGCTGGCGACTACACAGCCAACAGCGCCCATGCCGATAACTTCGTCTGGGTTCACCCCGACATGCTCATCACCTTCTCTGCTGGTAATGATGGTGTCGATGCGAACGCTGATGGCGTGATCGATAATGACTCAATGGGCGCGCCTGCCACAGCCAAGAACGTGCTCACTGTGGGTGCGAGCGAGAACGACCGCGCCGGTAACTGGCAGTGCGATCCGTCTCTCACATACACCACCTGCGCCGCGCAAGGCGGACAGAACGTCATCGCCACTTACGGCACTTCCTGGCCAGCCGATTACCCCGCCAACCCGATCAAGGATGACCCCGGCGCAGGCAATGCCCAGCAGATGGCCGCCTTCTCTTCACGCGGTCCCACGGATGATGGACGTTACAAGCCCGATGTGGTTGCCCCCGGTACCTGGATCCTCTCCGGCTATTCCGACTTGTATCAGCAGGGCTATGATGCCACTGCCAACCCCAAGAACAGCGCCTGGCAGTATGACGGCTGGGGTTTCCCGTATGACTCGCAATACAAATACATGGGCGGTACTTCCATGTCCAATCCGCTGACCGCGGGCGGCGCGGCTGTGGTGCGCGATTACTACAATAAAGCCAAGGGCATTACCAATCCCAGCGCGGCTTTGGTTAAAGCCACCATCATCAACTCCGCTGTAGACCTGCTGGATGAAAACAACGATGGCTTGAACGATAATGACTTCCCCATTCCGAACAACATCGAAGGCTGGGGACGGGTCAATCTTGACGGAGCCACAGACGGCACCATCGCCTACTACGAGCCCACCACCGGCTTGGGGACCGGCGTGACGAACACTTTCAACGTAACCACCACCGGCGGTCCGCTCAAGGTGACCGTGGTGTGGTCCGACTATCCCTCCACAGATACTGCCACGATCAACCTCGTCAACGACCTTGATCTGACCGTTGTCAACGGAGCCACCACCTATCGTGGCAACGTCTTCGCGGGCGGTTGGAGCGCCACTGGCGGCACAGCAGATCGCCGCAACAACGTGGAAAATGTCTATGTCCAATCTCCGGTTGCCGGCACATACACCGTCAGCGTGAGCGGCTTCAACGTCCCGAACGGACCTCAGAAGTACGCCCTCGTTGTGGACGGCGGAACGATCACACCGGTCGCTACCCCGACCCCCGTCAGCACCGGCTATCGCTCTCCCACTGTACAGGCTGCGGTCACAACCAGCTCCGGCGACAATAACGGCTTCCAGACCAGCCCCACCAATGCCTTCGGTGACGACACTTTGTTCGCCACAGACCTGAACAGTGGAAGCAACACCAACACTTCCTGCACCAACACGGGCAAGGACAGACACCAGTTCCACACTTATGGTTTCAACATTCCTTCAGGAACCGTGCAGGGGATTCAAGTCCGGCTGGATGCGCGGGCAGATGCCACAAGCGGCGCGCCCAAGATCTGCGTGGAGCTTTCCTGGAACGGCGGCACAACATGGACAGCCGTGAAGAACACATCCACCCTCACCAATACAATGTCCACGTATACATTGGGTGGCACTGCTGATACCTGGGGACGTGCCTGGGCGTTGGGCGATTTGTCCAATACAAACTTCCGGGTGCGTGTGACGAACGTTGCCAGCAATACTTCGCGTGACTTCTATCTCGATTACATCGCGGTCAACGTCACATATCTGCCGTAAGGTTTTCGCTGAAAGGTAATAAAAAAGGATGCCGTCCCATGGGGCGGCATCCTTTTTTTGTCTGCACGGAGGAGGATGGGCGCGAAGACCGTCGAAAGAATTTGCACTGGTATTATCCACAGTACGTAGTACAATGAAATTTGGCCTTCAAAAGGTAAATTGCCTGAAATGTGGGGATCTGTATCGGTTCGTGAGCAGCCTGTGATGCCTTTTTGAATTGAATAATGGAAAAACACCGCCGCGGGCGGTGCATTAATGATCGGGTCTCCTGCATGCGCATGAGCCGCGTTTATTGCTGCTTGCTGCAACTTCTGCAAGAGAACGATCAAGGAGAACATCGTGAACAAAACGATCTTCGAAGACAACTGGGCTGCCATCCGCAGCCTGATCAACGGAAGATGGGATCTGATGGTGGAATATGACCTGCTTAAGGTGGATAAGGCAGAGGTGAAGTTTGACAAGTTCGTCACCATGCTGCAAGTTAAATATGGGTATTCGCGCCCTAAAGGAAAAGAAGAGATTGCAAAACTTTGGGCTGAACACGAAAACAAGAATAGAAAAAAATCATGATCAAAAAGGAGCAATAAAATTGGAATCAACAACACCCGCCAAGGCAAAACGCAAACGCCCTTCCAAGGGAGTGGCAAAGCATAACCGTCTCGTAAAGCAGGAGGCGCGCAGAACGAGCATCCCCGGCACCGACGTCAAGAAAAAGAAACGTGTCGTCTCCACGCCCAAGTAATTATTGAATCAAAAACCGGAGCCTTGTGTTCCGGTTTTTGATTCGGCACCACGGCGCATATTTTATTGGGAAACCTGCCCGGTAAAATGCAAACATCATGTAAAATTATGTCATGTTATCCCGCGTATATTCCTGTGCAGTCATCGGGCTTGAAGGTGTGGTTGTTGAAGTGGAAGTGGATGTCACTGCCGGTAAAGGCGGCGTGACCATTGTTGGGCTGCCAGATGCCGCCGTGCAGGAAAGCCGCGAGCGGGTCTTCTCGGCGGTGCGCAATGTTGGGCTGACATTTCCCCGCAAGCGGGTGATCGTCAACCTCGCGCCGGCATCCGTCCGCAAGGAGGGCCCATATTACGACCTGCCCATCGCGATCGGCGTGATGGCCATGACCGGTGCGATCCCCTCTGATTCGATCGAAGGCACCATGATCGTGGGCGAACTCTCTCTCGATGGGACAGTTCGGCATGCGCGCGGAATTTTGCCAATGGCAGCCACTGCCCGCCAGCAAGGTTTCAAGCGCATCTTCGTCCCCGCGTCAGACGCGCCGGAAGCGGCTCTCATCCCCGATCTGCAGGTCATCCCTGTGGCATCCCTCTCCGAACTCTACGAATACTTGAGCGGTAACCGCGACATCAGCGCCCACCCTGCAGTTGAAGTGGATGCAATGCCGCCGCCCATTGCCACTGACTTTCGCGAGATCAAAGGGCAGGAGCATGTGAAGCGTGCCTTTGAGGTTGCGGCGGCGGGCGGACATAACCTTTTGATGGTGGGTCCCCCGGGGTCTGGCAAGACCTTGTTGGCGCGTGCGCTGCCGGGCATTTTGCCCGCCATGAGCGTGGAAGAATCCTTGGACGTTACCCGCATCTACTCGGTGGCCGATGCCCTGC
>JAGNWT010000022.1 GCA_017985935.1 Anaerolineales bacterium
ATCTTCATGGGCGTGTGGGGACGTCAATGGATGGTGGCTGTCATTGCGAGCATTTCCATAATCATCACGGCGGCTTACATCATGATGAATATTCGCAAAGTGTTCTTTAGTCCCATGCCGGAAGAGATCGAAAAGCATCATATTGGTGATGTGACCGTGCTCGACAAGGTCGCCATTGCCACCCTGTGCTTCTTTATGATCATCATCGGTATGTTCCCTTCGGTCATGGTTCCGATGGTTGAGTCAGGTGTTGAAAATATTCTTCGCCTGCTGGGAGGTGCCTAATGTTTACTCCTGTCATGTTCGCTTCGATCCTCCCGGAGATATTGATCCTGGTCATTGGAGTCGTTCTCCTGTGTGTTGAGCCGTTTTGGAAGGAAGATCAGCGCCGCAATGCGGGCTGGCTGACCGCCGGTGGCTTGTTCTTTGCCATTATCATCAGCCTGCTCTTTGGGCAGCCCGGTGAACCGACCGCCGTTTTTGGCAATATGATCCGCTTTGACTGGCTCGGCTTTTTCTTCAAGATCTTGTTCATGTTCGCAGGTGCGGTAACAGCCTTGCTTTTGATGGATCACGACAAAGCTGGTCACCGCGGCGAGGCGTATGTGATGCTTCTCGCCTCGCTTCTCGGCATGAACCTGATGGCTGTTTCAGCAGACTTGATCATGCTCTATCTGGCGATCGAAACTGCTTCCATTCCGTTGTATATCCTCGCTGGTTTTCTCCTGGGTGATGATCGCTCCACAGAAGCGGGTTTCAAATATTTGCTGTTTGGGACGCTTGCATCAACGATCATGCTGTACGGTTTTAGTTTGATCTTCGGCTTCGCTGGCACGACCAATCTGTATAAGCTCTCTGAATTGTTGGTTAGCGGCGACATTTCCGTTCTGTTGGCGTTCACTGTTTTTGCTCTTGTCATTGTTGGGCTTGGCTTCAAACTGGCGATCTTCCCCTTCCAGTTCTGGGCGCCGGATGTATATCAGGGTTCGCCGACTCCGGTAGCGGGTTTCCTGTCTACTGCGTCAAAGGCAGCGGGCTTTGCTGTGATCGTGCGTTTCTTCATTGTTGCCTTCCCCAGCTTCGCTCCCTCGTGGACTTTGATCCTTGCCGCTTTGGCCGCCATCACCATGACGGTTGGCAACTTGCTTGCGATCTCACAGACCAATATTAAACGGTTGCTGGCTTACTCATCAGTTGCTCATGCTGGTTATGCATTGATCGGCGTGGTGGCGTTTAGTCAATTGGGCGCAGCAAGTGTGGTCTTCTACCTAGCGGCGTATATTGCAACCAATCTGCTAGCCTTCGGTGTGGTGATGGCATTCAGCCGAATCACCGGCTTGGAAGAGATCACCGATTATGCCGGTATGAGCCGCCGCAATCCCTGGCTGGCCTTGATGATGCTTGCGGCCTTCCTGTCATTGGCAGGCATGCCTCCGTTCGGCGGTTTCGTGGCGAAAGTCTTTGTTTTTGCGGCTGGCGTGCAGGCGAATTACACCTGGTTGGTCATTGTAGGCATTCTCAATTCCATTATCGGCGTGTACTACTACCTCAATACGATGAAGTTTGTTTATCTCTATCGTATGCCGAATGAGGATGAAGAGAATCACCCAGTCCCGCTGACCCGCCCGTATGCCATCGCTCTGGCAATTCTGGCGCTCGGTGTGATCTTGGTGGGGACGGTGTTCGCTCCGTGGTTTAGCTGGTCAGATGCTGCGGCTTTGAATTTGTTCTAAACATTGAGGATTTACGACCATGACGATGGAATTGATCTGTCGTCATGGTTAAAGATTGCAGTGTGGAAAATATTGTAGAAAGCAGAATCAGGTTGTAAGTTCAAAAAGACGCGTTTTTCAGGTGCGGATCAGACAGGTTGGCGAAGGTCAGCCTGTTCTGTTGAAAATGCCGCTTAGGCGGGAAATCCCCAAAATGGATTTCCGTTTGACAGCCCTTTGACCTGTCAGTTATAATCGTGCGACATGACACAATCAAAGCAAACCAATCGTCAGAACATGGTGTACACTCTGCTCGTGGTAATGATCGGGCAGGTGGGTTGTTTAACCATTGTAGTGATCCTTGCTTCTGTGTTTGGCGGGTTGTGGCTTGATAATACTTTTGGAACGAAACCGGTGTTTACACTGGTGTTGTTGTTTGCTGGAATCCCTCTTTCGGTCTTCCTGATGATGTTCGCGGCGCGAAAGACGCTTGCGCGTTTGAAGGAAAAATACGAAGCCGAAGAGAAACAAACTACTGCTTAGGAGGCGGGCTTGGAGACCCAAAAACGTACCCCTTGGCGGCGCTGGATAGTTCTAGTGCTGATGGTCGCAGGTTTTATTCTGGGCGGGATTTACGCCCCTGTACAACCTGAGATCACAGTTGCCGCCGAAAAATTGATCGAGGAGCCGCTGACTGAGAATTTCCTCGGTTTTGCTGGTCCCTTCTATTTGGTAAATACTCTCCCCACATTGGCTGTGACGATCGTCCTGCTGTTGGTGATTGGATTTGCCGCGAATCGTTCCCTCAAGAAGAGCCAACAGACTGACCTCGTGCCTCGCGGCATTGGCAATGTGATGGAAGCCATTTTGGAAATGTTGTATAACATGACCGAAGGCTCTGCCGGCACGAAATGGGCAAAGGCGATCTTCCCCTGGTTTGCCACGATCATGATCTATGTGCTTTTCGCGAACCTGCTTAAGTTGATCCCGGGCTTTGAGTCGATCGGAGTGATTCATCATGCCCATGGCGAAGGACACGCGATCGCTGAGTTGGGCGGTGGTTGGGCCAACATCCTGCCTGAAAAACTTGAGCATGATGGTTATATTTTGGCGCCGTTCTTCCGCGGTATCTCTGTTGACTTGAACTTCACCCTTTCATTGGCGTTGATCTCATTCTTCGCAATTCAGGTGATGGGTGTCCGCGCGCAGGGGCTTGGCTACTTCAGCAAGTTCTTCAACACGAAGCGCATGTTCAAAGTGCCGTTCTTCGGCGCGATGGATTTCCTCGTGGGTTTACTTGAGATCATCTCTGAATTTGCGAAGATCCTCTCGTTCACGTTCCGTCTTTTTGGTAACATGTTCGCGGGTGTGGTGTTGGTGGCTGTGGTTGCTTCATTGTTGGGCAAGATCAGTATTTTGCCCGCGATGATCATGATGTTTGAATTGTTCGTGGGTTTGATCCAGGCTTTTGTGTTCGGCATGTTGACCATGGTGTTCATGGCAATGGCGACGCAGGGGCATGGCGACGAAGAGCACGCAGAACATTAATTTTTCTTGAAACAACATATTTCATAAATAATTAGGATAACCTAAGGAGGCTTGTAACATGGATGGAAATATTTTAGACGCGATGCGCTTCGTGGGCGCAGGTCTGGCAATGATCGGCGCCGCGGGCGCCGGTGTGGGAATTGGTTTGAGCGTGCAGGGCGCCCTCGGTGGCATGGCTCGCAACCCCGATACCTACGGTAACCTGTTGACCAACATGATCCTTGGTGTGGCTTTCTCTGAATCCATCGCCATTTACTGTCTGGTCATCGCGTTCCTCATGCTCTTCAAAGTCGTGTAGTTCAAGGAGCATTGAAAAATGGAAGCTCTTGGTATTAATCTCGGATTGCTCATCGTTCAACTGATCGCGTTCGCAATTGTGTTTCTCACATTGAACGCCTGGGTTTACAAGCCCATGTTGGACATGATGGAATCCCGCAAGCAGAAGATCTCTCAAGGTCTTGAAGATGCTCGCGTTGCCGCGGATGCCCGCGCCAACGCTGAAAAAGAAGCCGCAAAGGTTCTCGCTGAAGCGCAGGCTGAGGCTGGAAAAATCGTTCGCGAAGCGACCGAACGCGCTGGCTCCGCTGGCAAGGAAGTGAAAGCCGCTGCCGAAGCCGAAGCCGCCAAGGCTCGTGAAGCCGCGATGGCTGAAGCTGAACTTGAACGCGGTCGCATTCTTGGCGATCTGCGCGGACAGGTTGCCGCTCTCGCCATTGCCGCAGCCAACAAGCTTGTCGGTGAGACCCTCGATGAAAAGAAACAGCACGCTTTGATCGATGAATTTTTCTCCGGTGTGAAGGGTGGCAAGGTGGTCGTTGCAGACAGCCTTTCAGGCGAATCTGCCGAGGTCACCAGCGCTCTCCCGCTTACCAGCAAGGAGCAGGATGCCGTCAAGAAGAGTGTCTCCGTTAAGGAAATCTCCTTCAAGGTGAACCCCGCCATTCTCGGTGGTCTCGTCATTAAAGTGGGCGACAAGGTTCTCGACGGTTCAGTTGCCGGCAAACTCGAAGGCTTGCGCCAGACTTTGAAGTAAGGTGTTTGTTTGACATCAAAAGGGTTTTGGTAAAATTACCAAAACCCTTTTTTGTTTTAATTCACCTTGAACGGAGTGAATACAATTTCATGCTATTGAAACAAATGTTTGTTGATTTTCCACTTTCCGCCCCGGAAAACATCCCCGACATTGAGATCGCAGGGATCGCCATTGATAGCCGCGCTGTAAAGCCTGGTTATCTCTTCATTGCGATGAAAGGCGGAGCTGCTGATGGACACAACTACATTCCAAAAGCGATCGAGAACGGCGCTGTCGCGGTCATTGGAGACCGGGAACTGGTCGGGCTGGATGTTCCTTATCTCCGGTTGGAGAATCCGCGCCAAGCTCTGACGTGGCTGGCAGCGGCTTTTCATGCCTGGCCTGCCCGTAAGTTGACTGTGATCGGCGTGACCGGCACAGATGGCAAGACCACAACCAGCAATCTCATTTATAAGATCCTTGTTGCGGCCGGGATCAAAGCCGGAATGATCTCCACGGTCAATGCAGTGATCGGGGACGAAGTGCTCGATACGGGGTTTCATGTCACCACTCCCGATGCACACGACGTGCAGGCTTATCTTGCCAGAATGGTGGACGCGGGACTGACCCACGTTGTGCTGGAAACTACATCCCATGGGTGGGCACAACACCGCATTGACGCTTGTGAGTTTGACATTGCTGTGGTGACCAATATCACTCACGAGCACATGGATGAGCATGGCAGCTATGAGAATTACCGCGCAGCCAAGGCTAGGCTTTTCGCTAGTCTTGAGATCACCAAAGAGAAACCAATGGGCAATCCACGGTTGGGAATTATCAATCGGGACGACTTAAAGTCTTTTGATTTTTTGAATCGTTTTATCAAGGTAAACCAGCTTAATTATGGGCTGGGGCAAGACTCAGACGTGTACGCTGAGAATATTGAATACAGTTCATCCGGTATCCAGTTTGTGGCTGTTTCGAACAATTTTCGTGTAGACATTTCAAGTGGATTAGTCGGAGCGTACAATGTCTCCAATTGCCTGGCCGCGTTGACTGCAACCATCTTTGGGCTGGGTATTGATCCGCTTGTAGCCGCGAGGGGCATAGCCAACCTGGACGGCATCCCTGGACGCATGGAGAACATCTCCCTCGGGCAGAACTTCATCGCCATTGTGGATTTTGCTCACACGCCGAATGCTCTTAAGGTGGCGTTGGAGGCAGGCAGACGAATGACTAAAGGCAGGGTGATCTCTGTTTTTGGGTCAGCGGGACTGCGCGATAAAGAAAAGCGGCGGATGATGGCTGAAACATCGATCGAGCTGGCTGACCTTTCAGTGCTGACTGCAGAAGACCCGCGCACCGAGTCGTTGAACGGGATTCTCGAAGAGATGGCAGAAGGTGCAAAGTCAAAAGGCGGGCGCGAAGGCGAGAATTTCTGGCGCATCGCGGACCGGGGCGAGGCGATCCGATTCGCGCTTCGGCTTGCCCGTGACGGGGATGTTGTTCTTTCGTGCGGCAAAGGGCATGAGCAGTCGATGTGTTTTGGCAAGACCGAATACCTCTGGGATGATCGGACTGCGATGCGTTCAGCGCTCTCAGAGTTTTTGGGAATCGATGGTCCACAGATGCCGTACCTGCCTTCGCAAGACAAGACAGAAGTTGATTGGCTAAAGGGCTGATATGATCCACTATTTACATCGTGAGCAGGTCATAGCCGCGCCGATCGAAGCGGTTTGGAAATATTTTTCGGAGCCAAAGAATCTAAATGTGATCACGCCCCCGGATATGAACTTTGAGATCATCGCGGGCGGTGACAAAGAGATGTACGAAGGTCAGATCATCGAATATCGGGTTGAATTCGTTCGGGGTATCCGATCGTTGTGGCTGACGGAGATCTCGCATGTCTGTCTGAACGAGTATTTCGTAGACGAGCAGCGTGTGGGACCATATCGTTTTTGGTATCACGAGCATAAGTTCGAGCAGGTGAGAGAATCGGTCCGGATGACCGATCATGTGACCTACGCTGCGCCCTTCGGCATTCTTGGGGATGTAGTCCACGCGGCATGGATCAAGCAGCGCTTGAACTCGATCTTTGATTTTCGATATAAAAAGATTTCCGAGATTTTTGGGAGAATGGAATTATGAATACCTGGACCGCCCCGATAACTTTGCAGGGAAAACATGCCCGCCTTGAGCCGCTGAGCGAAGACCATGTCCGTGGTCTGACTGAGATCGGAGTTGGGCAAACCTTTTGGCATTTCATGTTGTATGGCGACATGCAGACCGAGGCCGATATGCGGAATTGGGTGCTGGACATCATGGATCGCGGTCGGAAAGGCGCAGACCTGCCATTTGCGGTCATAGACGTCGCTTCGGGGCGCGTAGCCGGAGCAACCCGTTACCTCAACATTTCTCCAAAAGATCGCGGGTTGGAGATAGGTGGCACCTGGTATGGAGCGGAATTCCAACGCACCGCGATCAACACGGAGTGCAAGTACCTGCTGATGAGGCACGCCTTCGAAACGCTTGGCGCTATTAGAGTTCAGTTGAAGACTGATTTGCGAAACGAGCGGTCACAACGAGCCATTGAGCGGCTTGGCGCGAAGAAAGAAGGGGTGCTTCGCAATCATATGATCCTGCCTGATGGATACATCCGCCATTCTGTTTTCTACAGCGTGATCGATTCTGAGTGGGCTGAGGTAAAACAAACGCTTGAAAAAATGATGGGCAGGTGATCTTGTAAGCCGCGATGCGCTCGGCTGACCGCCTGCCTTCATTGGGTGGGAGAAAGAGTCAAAGGTCAAGTGCGGAGCGCTGCGCGGCTTTTGGATATGCTGTTCAGTGTGACCAACCCCAGTGTGCTGGTCAGCCCAATAAGCAATCCTCCGATCCAAATGGCTTGAGGAAACAGGTTGTCATTCAAAAAGCCGCCAATCAGCGGGGCAAGTGTACGTGCCAGACCCCACCCAAGCCAATAGACAGACATATACCTGCCCCGTAGATCAGCGGGCGCAATATCTGCCACATATTTGCTGGCAGTTGGCACCAGGGTCAATTCGCCAAAAGTCAGCACAACCATGCTCAACCAAAATCCCCAGAACCCGGTCATCAGAGCCACGCTCCCCGCACCGATTGCATAAATGAACATGCCCGTTGCAGCGACCGGCAGGGTTGTGTGTCGCCGGGTGATCTGGGTGACAGAGAACTGAATGAAAACACACATCATCGCATTGGTGGTTGGGATCCAACCGTAGACGGCTTCAGGTACGTTGAAGTTGGTCTTTGCGTAGACCGGCATAAGGATCCACAACATGGTGGGAGCGATGAGCCCGAGTGAGACAAGGGACACGAATGCGATATATCCCCTGTCTTGAAAGACACGCGCGTACGCTCCGCGTTCCGCTCCTTTTGACTGCCCGGCTAAAGAATCTGTTTTTGTTACGCTGACGTTTTTTTCGAGGGTTTCATGCGCTAGAAAGAATAGCATAATGCTGTAAGTGAGAAAGCCCGCAGACGCGCCGTAGAAAGCCAGATCGTAAGAGGTTGAGGCGAGAAAGCCGCCTACAGCCGGTCCGATGCCAAAAGCGGCATTATTTGCAATGCGGTTAATGGCATACGCCTCGGTGCGTTTTTCGGAGGGGATCATGTCTGCCAACATCGCATCTGCGCCAACTTGATACAGCGGGTTGGACAACCCAATAAAGATCATCAGAGTCACGAATTGCGAGTAGGTTTCAGCCTGCAAAAGGAAAAAGTAGGCGATGCCATTCATGGCAAGACTGAACACCATGACCGATTTCCGTCCGACTTTATCTGCCAATGTGCCTGCCAGGAATGAGGCGAAAAGCCCCGTGCCGGCATTAATGGAGATGAGGGTCGCGACCGTGCTAAGCGGGAGATCGAGTTTTCCGCTGGCGTAGATGAGCAGAAATGGCCAGATCATGCTTCCGCCCGCGGTGCTGATAACAATGCCCGCGATCATTAACCAGTATTGGCGGGGATATTCGTTGTAAAGTTCTTTGAGTTTGTAGATCACTTGAAATAAACCGTTTCAGACTTGAAGTACATTTG
Source organism: Anaerolineales bacterium (assembly GCA_017985935.1). Classification (GTDB taxonomy): domain Bacteria; phylum Chloroflexota; class Anaerolineae; order Anaerolineales; family Villigracilaceae; genus Villigracilis. The sequence goes on from JAGNWT010000022.1 coordinate 8,347, forward strand.
AAAATTCAACCCTTTGGCTACCCCTTCCGATTTCGCATTGAGGACGTCATGCCGGTATTGCGCGATGATTCCGCGATCGATCGCCCAACTGCATACACTGCCCACCACTGCTCTGCCAAGTCCCATTTTGCGAAACTCAGGGTGAGTGATTACTCCGATGTCGAGAAAGCCTGCGCGTTCGTACCCGCTCGCAGCGGCAACCAATTGTTCGCCAAGAAGGCATCCATAGGCGATCTCGTGATCGACCTCTACAAAGGCTTCATCCACATCTTCGGGTGTATTCGCCTTGTGTAGTGTAGACATGGTTTCGGCATCCGTTGTGGTCAGCCGGCGCACCTGAAACGGTTGAGGGGGAGAATATATTGGCAGGTCAGGCGGGAAAAGATAATAGGTCAGCCCGGCATCTTGTGCGGTGATGAGGTCTTTTGTCCACGCCTCGCGGAGAAGATCGCCTGTCAGGTTTGTATTTGCTGGCAGCCCGTCTATAAGCCTTTTGATATCTAGTTCGAAATTGGGGTCACATTGCGCGAATGAATGCCTCCCAATGTGCCAGATGGCGATAAACTTATTTCCCTGATATTTTTTCTCGGGGATAAGGGTTGTTCCAGGCTGCTGAACAATGGCGCTTGAAGACTTGAAATGCGTTGCCCAGTTTTGAATGATGGTCTCGTTGAAAGAGGTTTTATCCATTTTGCTCATGAAGGGATTTGCCTGATGGTTGACCGGTCAGCCATGTAAGGGCTTCGTCTTCATCCAGAAACAGGCGCACTTTTATGTCGCGGTTTTTCGTAACGGTTTCAAAAAAGCTGAGATCTTCGATCACATTCTTTCTTGTTTTGGGGGCTATTACTGCCTCCTTTATATTCCAATCAGCTTTCAGGCTCTCGAGGAATTCGCCAAGTTTGAAGATATCCAACACAGACCCATTTTCGGTCAGCTCAGTGCAGTCACCAAGAAAAAAGTGTGTGTCTTTTTCTTTTGCGACTTTGAGCGTGGCAATGGCTGCATTCACCAATTCCTCCAAGGTGACCGGCTCGGTGTAGACCGTCTTGACGACATTAATAGATTCTAGGTAAGTGATTTCCCACGGCATGGTGTGTTCCCAAAAAAAGTCTTTGAATAATATCCTATCACATTTGGCCGAACTTGAATCGACGATGTTTTTGAAGGATCGTGGATCTGCTAAGGCAAAAAAACACCTCGAAGCATCAGTTTCGAGGTGTTTTGATTCGTGAATGACTATCTGCGAGGACCGCGGTCCCCGCCACGGTCACCACCGCCGCCGCGACGATCTCCGCCGCGACCACCACGGTCACCGCCTCGTCCGCCGCGATCGCCACCTCGTCCGCCACCGCCGCCGCTGCGTCCACCCTTGTCTTTCTCACGGGCTTCCTCAGCAGACCAGCCTTCGAGCACAGCCTGACGTGAAAGGCGAATCTTGCCCTGGGGGTCAATGTCTGTCACCATAACGGTGAGTTCATCGCCTAGCACGCAGACATCTTCCACTGTGTTCACGCGTTCGCTGGCAAGTTGAGAGATATGTACGAGACCGTCCACGCCGGGCAGAAGGTTCACAAATGCGCCGAATGCCTCGATGCGGACAACCTTGCCGGTGTAGATGTTGCCAACGATCACCGACTCGCCCAATCCTTCCACGCGTTCCTGAGCGATCTTTGCGCCCACGCTGTCGGTCGAAGCGATGTAGACGGTGCCGTCTTCCTCGATGTCGATCTTGGTGTGGGTTTCTTCCTGCAAAGCGCGGATGTTCTTGCCGCCGGGTCCAATAAGGGCGCCGATCTTATCCACGGGGATCTTCACTGTGATGATGCGCGGAGCGTGCGGCTTCAATTCTGCACGCGGGGCATCCAACACGGCTAACATTTTTTCCATGATGGACATGCGCGCAGTGTTCGCTTGGGCAAGAGCTTCCTTCATCATTTGGGCGCTCAAACCGCTGATCTTGATATCCATTTGCAGAGCGGTGATGCCGTTGGCGGTGCCGGCTACTTTGAAATCCATATCGCCGAGGTGATCTTCGGTGCCCTGGATGTCGGTCAGAATTTGATAACGGCCGGTCTCGTCGGTGATGAGTCCCATCGCCACGCCGGATACTGGAGCCTTGATCGGCACGCCGGCATCCATTAATGCAAGGGTCGAACCGCAGACCGATCCCATGGAAGTTGAGCCGTTGGAGGACAAAGCCTCAGACACAACGCGGATTGTGTACGGGAAGGTCTCTTCCGCCGGGATGACAGGCTCGAGAGCGCGTTCTGCGAGCGCGCCGTGCCCAACCTCGCGCCTGCTTTGTCCGCGAAGGGCTTTGACTTCGCCAGTGGAGAAGGGGGGGAAGGAGTAGTGATGCATGTAGCGCTTGCTTTTATCGGGTGACAGGTTGTCGAGTTCCTGCGCTTCGCCCAGCGTGCCGAGCGTGGCAAAGGAGAGAACCTGGGTTTCGCCGCGGGTGAACAGACCTGTACCATGAGCGCGGGGAGAAAGCCCCACTTCACACCAGATCGGGCGGATCTCGGTGGGTGTGCGGCCATCAGGACGCTTGCCCATGCTCAGAATACGCTCGCGAACGATCTTATGTTCGGCTTCGCTAAAAGCCGATTTGACATCTTTTTGAGAGGGGGCATTTTCGTCGCCTTCGATGCAGAACTCGGCGATGATCGCGGCTTGCAATTCGTCCATGCCGCCATAGAACTCTGCCTTGCTCAACGGCTTGTCGAGCAGTTCGTTCATTCGGGCATTGACCGCATCGAATACTTTCTTTTGCAGTTCTTCATTGGCGGTGACGATGGTGGCTTCGCGCTTGGGCTTGCCGATCTCCGCTTGCATTTGAAGTTGAAGGTCAATGATCGGCTGAATGGATTGGTGTCCCAGCTCGAGCGCGGCGACCATCACATCTTCGGGGATCTCGTTCGCGCCGCATTCCACCATGAGGATCGCATCCTTGGTGCCGGCAATTCTCAGGTCGAGATCTGAGGCGTCCATTTCTTCGAAGGTCGGGTTGAGGACGAACTCGCCATTGATGCGTCCCACGCGGACAGCGCCGACCGGCCCGCCCCAGGGGATGTCTGAGATCATGATGGCGGCAGAGGCTGCGTTGATCGCGAGGATATCAAGCGGGTTGACTCCGTCAGCAGAGAAGGTGTACATGATGACCTGCACTTCGTTGCGCATGCCATGAGCGAACAACGGGCGCAGGGGGCGGTCTGTCAGGCGTCCGGTGAGGATCGCGTCTGTTCCAGCGCGACCTTCACGGCGAAAGAAAGAACCGGGGATCTTTCCGCCGGCATACATGCGTTCTTCAAAGTCCACGGAAAGCGGGAAGAAATCAATTCCGTCACGCACGCCGCCCATGGTGGCAGCGGCAAATACGATGGAGTCTTCCACACCAAAAGTGACCGCACCGCCGGCCTGTGCGGCCAGTTTACCGGTCTCAAAGGTGAAGGTACGCGTACCTACAACGGCTGAATAGCGTTTTGATTCGGGTTTCATTATTTTATTGTCTCCTGTTGCGCGGGACTTGTCCCGCAATACTTATTTTCCGCCAATGGTCAGGGACTGAAGAGTGGGAACAACCCATGTTGTTCGCGCTATTCAATTCCTGACTGCGGATCCCATTTACATAATATAGGGACACGGCACTGCCGTGTCCCTACGGTCGAACAATTATTTATTTGCGGCGGAGCTGTAAGCGATCGGTAACGTTCAGGTAGCTCTGGTAGTTGCTTGTGCGCAAGTACGTGAGCAACCGGCGGCGTTGACCAACCAGTTTCAGCAGTCCGCGGCGGCAGGATTGATCCTGCTTGTTGCTTCGCAAATGCTCGGTGAGCTGATTAATGCGATTGGTCAGGATGGCGATTTGCACTTCAGGCGAACCGGTATCCTTGTCGTGGCGATGAAAATCTTCGATCGCCTTGGTCTTGACTTCTTTAGCAAGCGGCATGACGTATGCTTCCTTTCTTTTGAGATTACGCAGGTCTCCGTGCCCACAGCCTTGTGAACCATAGGGCAGGACCAGTCACGAGGCGGGATTATACCAGAAAAATGACTTTCAAGCCCGGGCGGGTTTGGGCGGCGAAGGTGAATCTGCTATTTTCGGGCGAATATGACCCTTGTCGGCTGCATCTGGAAGCGTGATGTTGTAAAATGTATGGGTATGAATGTATGAAATTATTCAAAAAGAGGCTCCCTTATGCGTCGATTCTACCCTTTGATGGCACTTGCGCTCTTCCTCCAGGCTTGCGCTGGCATCCCGATCCCTGCTCTTCCTTCGCTGCCATTCCTTTCAACAGAAACTCTGGCGCCAACCCCCACAGCGACCGTTACTTTTACACCAACGGTCACCCATACCCCCACGATCACGCCGACCATCACCCCGTCTGCGACCATTGTGCGAATTCCCACCCAAGACCCGAATGCCACTTCTACGCCGGTGCCTACGATCTCGATCTTGATCGGAGATGCGACCGCGACGGCACCGATCCCATCCACACCCATCACGCCGGGAGACGGATTCCTCTCGATGACCGTGTCTGCCACGAATATCCAATGGGGAGTGTGTGATCCGCACAAATCCACGATCGTAGTGGAGGTGGAGAAACCCGAGGATGTTCACATCGTGACCCTTTTTATGCGGGTCAAGTCTGCGAAGAAAGAAGATTACACGCCTTGGAGCAACGGTGATACGATGGAAAACCACCGGGACGGCACCTTTTCATATGTGTTGAATGCCAACTATATTTATGGGCATAATCATTATAAGAATTCGGTGGTCTTCATCCAAATGGTGGCGACCGACAAAAAAGGAGTGGAAGTTGGGCGTACCCGAGTTTTTGAGAATCTAATCGCCCTTTCGCCTTGCATGTAAACCCTGCTTCTCAAGGAAAACCTTCATGAAAAAGATTTTTATTGTTTTTTGCTGCGCAGCGCTTCTTTCCTCCTGCTCGTTCAGCATGGACCAAATTATGGCGTTGGTCATCACGCCGACCTCACAACCACGATCTCTCGCCACCGGAACCAGTCCATTTGAACTCGTGCCCACCTCCACAGCCGAGGTAATTCAAACTGCTACTTACACCCTTACGCCAACCCTTGTTGGTTACAAATCTCCCACTCCCACCGAGTTGATTCTTCCCACTGAAGCGGTCACTGAAACCCCAACTCCTTTATATGTTTCCAATTTGACCAACCCGTTGGTTGACCTTGGAAATTTTGTTTCCGTCTCGCTCTCTGGAGAAACATTCTATCGCTCTGGTTCCTGTGAGCCGCTTTCTGTCAAGTTCACTGCTCAGGCGGGTGATGCGCAGAACACTGCATTTGTAGTGCTTTCAGTGCGCTTCAAAAGCAAGCAAACCGGCGCAACGGGGAAGTGGGCGGGAATAACCATGCAGAACAGCGGGATGGGAACGTTTACGCATGAATTGATCCCTGGAGATATCAAGGGGCTGGATCTGTTCAAAGATGCCTGGGTGGAGTATCAACTCGTTGCCACAGACTCGAAAACAAAGGAAGTGGGGCGCACGGGAATTTTCAAAGAAAGCCTGACCCTGCTCGATTGTCTGCCGACCGCAACTCCCAGCCCAACAACCACCCCGTTGAAGCCATGATCGAATTTTCCTCCGACCTGACTCATCTGCTGAAGAAAGCAGAGCGGGTCGCGGTCTTGACCGGGGCTGGAGTCTCCCAGGAGAGCGGGCTTCGCACTTTTAGAGATGCTCAGACCGGTCTATGGGCACAGTACCGTCCCGAAGATCTCGCTTCACCTGAAGCCTTTGCTCGCGACCCCAAACTTGTATGGGATTGGTACGCCTGGCGGCGTGAGGCGATCAAATCCGTGCGCCCGAATCCCGGTCATTACGCCCTGACAGAGATGGAGAAACGATTCCCGGTTTTCACCCTGATCACGCAAAATGTAGATGGTCTGCATCACATGGCGGGCAGCCGCAATCTGCTGGAATTGCATGGCAATATTTTGAAAGTGCGCTGTGCGGATTGCGGGAGGTACACAGAGACATGGGGAGATGACCTGGATCACGTGCCGGTCTGTGAAAGTTGCGGGGGCTTGCTCCGCCCGGATGTTGTTTGGTTTGGAGAATCTTTGCCGCGCGCCGAGTTGGAGTCTGCCATTGAGGCTGCGCGCGCGTGCCAGGTGTTCTTTTCCATTGGCACTTCAGGTTTGGTGCACCCTGCCGCTGCGCTGGGCTATGCCGCTCACAATAAAGGATCAGTGGTGGTGGAGATCAATGCCGAGCCGACCCCCTTAACCCCGAAGGCGGACTTTTTCTTTCAGGGCAAGTCGGGAGAGATCCTGCCTCACCTTGTGAAATCTGTTTGGGGATAAGGGTTGATTAGTCGCAGTTTGGAACGCCAAGAAAACAAGGCATTTGGTCGGAGACAAAACCGATCCAAAGCCAGACCAGAAACACAAGAGCCAACAATCTCAGTGATAGGGTGAGTTTGTCACTTAGCAGGTCACGGCGGGCTCGAATATCCTGCGCAAGAGGAATTAGCAAAGAAAAGAAAGCCGAAGCAAACAACCACATGGGGATGAATACTGGGTATGGGAATCCCTGTTTGAATTGTTCTCCGTTGGACCATTCAAGCGCGGCAAAAGGAAGGGTGGCGAGCGCGCCAAGGATGACGGGGATCAGTAGAGCTAGAAATTTGTTTTTCATGGACGTTCCCTTGAAGGATTGAACCCAAGCCGATTTAGTAAGTTTGCCTGCTGAGAAAGGTTTCCAGGATCCAGTTGGCGGCATGGTGCATGTCACTGCAGATGATGTCTGCTGGTGTGAAATCGTGGTGGCGGGTATAGCGGTGTGGAATGGCGCATGTCGTAAGCCCTGCGGACTTTGCCGCGCGTACTCCGGCATTCGTGTCTTCAATGGCAAGGGATGAATCCGCGCTCACTTGAAGTCGATGCAGGGCAAGCAGGTAGCCTTCGGGGGAAGGCTTTCCAAGGCTCACATCTTCGCGAGTGACGAAGGCTTTGAATGAGTTGGCGATGCCGTAATGTTCGAGAGTGCCGATGATCGACCCAAGCGGACCGCCGGTGACGATGGCTGTGTCTATGCCTTGCGCCGCCAAACTGCCAATGAGTTCGAGCCCGCCGGGTTTGAGCGGGGTTGGTTTGCCGCGCATCCAATCTTCGTAGAGATCGTCTTTTGCAGCCCCGAGTCTTTCAGCCGGGATATTGATGGCGGGAGTGGACTGTATTAACCATTGAGCAATGACATCGGTGCTGTTTCCTGCAAAGTGCAGGGAATAGGATTCTTGATCGAAATGAACTTGATACTTTTCGAGCACCTGATTCCAGCAATCAAGATGAACCTGATCTGTGTCAGCCAGGGTTCCATCAAAATCAAAGAAGACAGCTTGCAGACGGGGTGATGACATGGACTTCCTTTCGGTCTGAATTGTAACCGAAGCCAAAGGATGACGATTTTGGATGTATGTCCGTCTGCGCTGATCTAGGGAAGATAGGTGAGCACAAGTTCAGAAACAATGGTGAGGACCCCGCCGATAATGGCAATGATGGACAGCGCTTTTAATTTATATTTAGAAAGAACAGACGCTATTCCAATGGATGCTCCAAGAATTCCAAAATTAACCATCATACCTTCAATAAAGCCCAGAAAGTCTGGGGGTTCTGTTTCGCCATCGCTTGCGACGACAATGACGATGGCAGCCACGATTAAGAGGATAAAACCAAAGATGGAGGAGCAGCCGAAGATGGGACCAAGCCAGGGGAAGAAACGATCGGCCCGGTCTGATTCCGGCTGGTTCGTAAGGATCTTTGTCCGGTATTCTGTTTCGATGCCGCGGAAGAGCCGATATTGTTGAAAAACCTGATAGGCTAGATAAAATTGATAAAACGCGAAGGCAGCCCAGGTAATTTCAAAACTCAGCAGGTTGGAAAATGCTGCCCATGCCAGGGTAATTGAATAGATCACGAACATCGAGGCGGTCTTGAAGAAGAAAGAACCCAGCCCTACCATGATGAGCAGAATGCCCCAGGGGGCGCTAAGAAAACCAGAAGTGAAGAGATGTAATGCGCCCAAGCCCAACGACCATCTACCCCAGGACAAGATCCGCTCCAGCATGACTGAATATCCGCTGACGAGGTTGATGTTCGGGTCTTCCTGCCAGGCTTTTGGTTCGGCGATCTGTTCCTGAGTTTGAGGGGAGGAGTCTTTGTCCAGCGGGGAAACTGCAGTTTCGGTGCGGAGTATGCCAGCCAGGCTGCTCTGACATTTTTTGCAAAAAAGCGCACTGCCAATATTCTCTTCTTTACAGTTAGGACAGATGACTGAGATCGGCATATTTCCCTTCCTTGTGCTCTTGAAATTTTTTGTGAGGACGGGCATCCATTGCGAGATGCCCGTCCATGGGTTTTGGCAGGCGGGGTGTTTGCGCCTGATCTGCTTTTCGATCTACATGACCGCGGAGCCGCTGCGGGGTGGAATGGTTATCTTTCCATCGGAGATCGTTGCTTCTCCGAAAAGTATTTGCGGTTGTTTGCTCAAGGGCAGGTTGATGTTCTTGGATTCATTGGAAACATTCAGGATGATGGTGATGTCTCCACTGGCGTGAGTGCGGGTGTATGCCATGACTTCACCCTCCGCGTAGACCCGTTTGTATCCGCCGCTGCGAAGTGCTTCGTGTTTTTTGCGCAGAGCAATGCAGTCTTTGGCGTAAGCGAGCAGAGATTTGTCCCACTTGGAGGAATCCCAGGGGAAGGATTTTCGACATTCGGGGTCATGTCCGCCGTCCACGCCGATCTCGTCACCATAGAAGAGGCAGGGTGCGCCGGCGATCGTGAACATAAAAAGCCAGGCGAGTTTAAGTGATGCTTTATCACCGCTCACACAGGATAGGAAGCGGGGCATATCGTGACTGTCCAGCAGGTTGAGTTGTGACGCCGTGATGTCGGGCGGGTAAATGTTCAAGATGCGGTCAACCTCATTGGCGAAGTCGTAGGCATTCATGTGACGCACGCGGTCTTTGATCCCGCCAGCTTGAGTGACCACAGGCATGTTCAAATGTGAATTGGCAAAGAAACTCAATGATGCAGCCGTGAAAAGATAATTCATCACGGCATCAAACTGATCGCCTTGCAGCCAACGCTGCGCCTCATGCCAGATCTCGCCGACAATGTAACAGTCGGGGTTGATCGCGCGCACCCGCCTGCGGAACTCGCGCCAGAATTCATCGTCATCGATCTCGCCGGGAACATCCAGACGCCATCCGTCAATACCAAACTTGACCCAATACTCAGCCACGCTAAACAGGAATTCGCGCACGGCGGGCGTATTGGTGTTGAATTTGGGCAGGGCGGGCAAATTCCACCAGGCTTGATACCCAATGGCTTCCAGGCTTCCTTGCCCGCTTTGCAGGGCATGCAATTCACCCGTGGCGGGATACGCGCCCCAACGACGGCGTCCTTTCAGGCGTTCGGGGTCAAAGTGGAACCAGTTGACATAAGGGGAGCCTTCGCCGTTTTCGAGCACATGATGGAATTGCCAAAAACCACGGCTGGCATGGTTGAACACGCCGTCTAAAACCACGCGCATGCCGCGCTTGTGGGCTTCATCCAGTAATTGCTTCAGGGCTTCATTGCCGCCGAGGATCGGGTCCACGTTGAAGTAATCGTAAGTGTGGTAACGGTGATTGGAGGCGGATGCGAATACCGGGGTGAAATAGATCGCGGTGATTCCCAGATCTTGCAGGTAGTCGAGTTTTTCTGTTACGCCATGAAGGTCGCCGCCTTTGAATCCGTGCGGAGTGGGGGCAGAGTCCCAGGGCTCGAAGGGCAGAGAGCTCGCGGGATTGCGCCCGCTCTTTGCGAATCGATCGGGAAAAATTTGGTAGAAGACAGCATCTTGTACCCATTTAGGTGTGGTCATGTATATTCCTTTGATAGTTGAGTTAATTAGGTAGCACACTTTACGTGCCAATCTCGAACATTCGTAAAGTGAATTGTAATTGTATTGGCAGAAATAAATTAGTAATGTATTGTATTTTCAGTGAAAACTGCCCTGTCGTAAGACTAAAATTTTATTGGATAAAGATATGATATTCCCAGGGCGCGAGGTCCAGATGACTCGTCTCGTTCATTAGGATATTCTTGTCGCTTATGAAATCAACATAGTTGCCGTGAAATAACATGTCCTTAAATGTAACGCTATGTGCTTTCGCTGAAAAATTAAAGACAGCAAACACCTTATCTGAACTGTTCTGGCGCACGAAGCTTAAGACTTGGGTTGGCGCAGAATTCATCACCTGAATCATCCGTGCGCCCCATTTTGCATTCCAAAGCGAGGTGTTCTTTTTGCGCATCGCCAGGAGTTTTTTATACAACGAGCCAATGGGGTGCTCTGTCCATGTGATCGGGTCTTTATCAAAGAAGGCAAGCCGCTTGGGTTCACCTGCTTCCTGTCCGTTATACATCATGGGCATCCCTTCACTGGTGAATGATAAGGCGATAACCGCTTCGAGGGCATCGCCAAACGCCTCATGCATGGTTCCCTCCCATGAATTTTTATCATGGTTGGTTACGAACAACATGCGCATTACGTCGGCAGGGTATTCTTTCTCGTTATGGGAATAGTATGTGAAAAGCGGATCTAGATTGGCTCTTCCCATGGCGATGGCGTGCATGGTGTCGTACCAACTCCAGCCGTACGTCATATCGAAGGCTTCTACGTGCAGGTCGCGCGATTCCCATTCAGCCAGCATAAAAACCGGCTTGATGGCGTCCAATTCGCGGCGTGCCTGATTCCAAAAATCGGTCGGTAAAAATCCTGCCACATCACACCGATACCCGTCAACATCCACATCACGCACCCAATATTTCAGTGCATCAATCATATATTCGCGCAACGCTGGCTGCTGATAATCCAGATCAATAATGTCATCCCAATCACGCCAGGGAGAAGGGTGAAATTCACCCTTCCAATCACGGTGATACCACTCAGGATGCTCTTCCACAAGCAGGTTGTCCCAGGCAGTATGATTGGCGACCCAGTCCAGGATCACACGCATATCCAGCTGATGTGCCGCTCGAATAAATTGTTTTAAGTCTTCCAACGTGCCAAATTCTGAATTTACACTATAGTAATCTTTCACCGCATACGGGCTGCCCAATGAACCTTTGCGATTCTTTTTTCCAATCTCATGAATAGGCATGAGCCAAAGGATATCAACACCCAGTTCTTTCAAACGCGGTAAATGCTTTTCAGCAGCCTGAAACGTACCCTCTTGCGTGAATTGCCGTGTATTGATCTGGTAGATCGTTGCATTCTTGCTCCACTCAGGGTGGATCAATTTGACGGAAGGAATTAACTGATGGCTGTTTTTCATGAGAAACCTTTGTTGTCTAGGATTTTTTAATTAAGGCTCGAGCTTTATAATATGAATGGAATATGGAGACAAAACATCGACGGGGTGATAATCCTCAAACCCGCCACGCTTCACAACTGGACCTTGTACCTGCGCATCCCCGTATAATGCAGATGCGCTGTAAGAGAGATCTACCATTTCAATTCCTTCCCCTGAAAGGATATAGTCAGATATTGGAGTATCGTCCAGATTAATGAGCACCAGGGTGGTTTCGCTGTCATCGTGACGCAACACCGCATAAACTGCCGGATTGTTACAATCTAGCACAATATAATCACCGGTTCTCAAAGAAGAGTGGACTCCCCGAAGTTGTACCAAATCGCGATACAGTGTAAGAAGAGAGTCCGGGTCGTTTATTTGATTGGCAACGTTGACTTCTTTAAAGTTTGGATCTGGCATTCTCCACGGACGTCCGGTTGTGAAACCGGCATTTGTGTCGCTGCTCCACTGCAGAGGACGGCGGATGTTTTCATCGGGTTTTACGCCTGTCATGCCTATTTCTTCACCGTAATAAATAAACGGCGTACCAGGTGCGGTTAACATCATGGCAGCGGCGATCTTTGCTTTATCGACGTCGTTTTGCAATTGACTCATCACCCGGTTTTGATCATGATTGGTTAGGAAAGGCGCGTATTGATATTCGAGTAAGAATGCATTGCTGGTTTCGAGTACCCTAGTGACATTCTTACCTCGCCCTGTTTGCGCCGCCTGAAGGATCGTGCTGGAAAGTTGAAAATTGAAGACTAGGTCGAATTCTTTTTTGATGACATAACGAGATGCTACCGATATGCTGTCTCCAAACAGCTCGCCAACGATCATAGAGTCTGGCTTCATCTCTTTGTAAGCGGGATACATATTTTGATACCACTCATGTGTTGAATTTGTGTTTTGTTGGATTGCATTTTCTTCGATCAAATGTTTTGCTGCATCCAGCCGAAATCCGTCTATGCCAACATCATTGAGCCAGAAAGAATATATTTTTTGTATTTCTGCAGTGACTTCCGGGTTGGTGTAATTTAGGTCAGGCATAAAGGCTTCAAAAATACCATAGTAATACCCTGTGAGCGATGGGTGCCAGACATCTTGGCTCCAGGGACCTTTATAACCCGGGTTCGTTTCACTCCAAATGTACCAATCCCTGTAGGATGAACTAATATCTTTTTTTGCTTCTTTGAACCATGGGTGTTGGTCGGAGGTGTGGTTAAGCACCAGGTCTATGACTATATGGATGCCTCGTTTGTGAGCCTCTTCTACAAGGTGTTTGAAGTCGTCCATAGTCCCGTATTGTGGATTGACGCCATAATAATCTGTGACATCATATCCGTGATAGGAAGGGGAGGGGAAGATGGGCATAAGCCAGATGCCGGTAATGCCTAAATCGGTCTTTGTTTGCGGATCACCATCGTTGAGATAATCGAGTTTCGCTGTGATTCCGTTAAAGTCTCCCACTCCATTCCCATCGGAGTCATAAAAGGAACGTACGAAGATCTCATAAAAAACGGTGTCGCTCCACCAATTGACAGGATCAGCCTGGGTGGATGTGGCGGTCGTTGGCGATGGATGTGTTTCCGTTGAGAAAGAGGCGGGAACGCATCCAAATAAAATTGATATGGTTATGATTAATTTGAGAGAGTTTCGATACATTCAAAGCCCCGCGGTATAAAAAGGGCGGTCAAAAGACCGCCCAATATTGGGTGCGAATTGCTTTATCCCTTTACGCTTCCAAGTGTTAATCCGGAGATTAACCACTTTGAGGAGTAAAGGAAAAGTGCCATGACCGGTATCGCGATCAGAACAGATGCTGCTGCAAACTGCCCCCACGAAACAGTGAATTGCTGCGCAAAAGTAAAAATGCCAAGGGGCCAGGTGTAGATTTCGTTCTTTTGTAAAACAACACGAGCAACAAGATACTCGCTCCAGCCTCCCATGAAGGAAAATAGAAATGCGATTGCGAGGGCAGGAGTGGATAGCGGTAGGATGATGTTTGTGAATACTGTAAAGCGACTCGCTCCGTCAATCATTGCCGCCTCTTCCAAGTCTACCGGAATCGTGTCGTAATACCCTTTGAGAGTCCAAATTGTGAGAGGAACTGACGTTACAGCATAGGCAATTATGAGTCCCAGTGAAGTATTGATCATTTTTAACTTGGCGATCATGATAAATAAGGGGAGCAATAGCATGCCTGCCGGGATCATTTGTGTAGTTAATAAGAATATCAATCCAGCCGAGCGGCCGGGAAACTTGAAGCGGGAAAAGGCGTAGGCGCTGATTGCGGCAAGGATAACGCTGATGATCGAAGTCACAGCAACTACCGAAAAAGAGTTCCATATCCAAAGAAAGAAATCAGACTGTCGATTTTTCTCTGGCGCTCCGAATAGAACCTCCTTGTAATTATCAAGGGTGGCATTTTCAGGAACAATTCGTAGGTCAGTCGTAAGCAACGAATCGTTAGGGCGCAGGGATATGGTGATAACGCGCAAGGCAGGGTAGACAGCGATAACGCACGAGGCGATCAACACGGCATGGATCATCATAGTTTTGAATGGGCTATCGCCGCGGGAGCGGAAGAAAAACCAACGGTAGAAGCGAATAATGGGATTTGGTGACATGATGGTTGCTCCTTATTCTGATGCGGACTTAAGTCCGTCACTGACCCTGAGATAGAAAAGGGTGAAAGCGAACAAGATGGCGAAAATGACAAGTGCGAACATGGCGGTGAAACCGTATCTATAAAACTGGAACGCCGCCTTATACATGGAGGATACGAGAATATCCGTTTTTTCCTGAGGTCCTCCCTGCGTGATCAGATAAATGATATCGAACTTATTGAAGGTCCAAACCACACCTAGGATAATGGCCGGGGTGAGTACCGGACGCAAAAGCGGCAGAGTAATATTCTTGAATTGCTGCCAGCGTGTGGCGCCATCAATTTCGGCTGCTTCATAATATTCCTGTGAGATGCTTTGCAAGCCGCCGAGAATGATGACGGACATAAAAGGGATACCAAGCCAGATGTTCGCGATGAGGATGGAAACAAAAGCCCAAAACGGATCTTGTTTCCAACTGACAGGTCCTATGGTAGCTGCTAGCCAAGCAAAGGCATTTCCGATGCCAATGATATTTTCGGTATTATGGCTAACTGCCATCAGCCATGTGTTGAGATTGCCCAAAAGAATGTTGAATAAGCCATATTGGTTGTCAAATTCATTTCTTAGCGCCATTGCCGCGATTGTGGCGGGCATAGCCCACGGAATGACCAGTAAAGTGCGATAAATGCCTTTGAACTTGAGTGGGCGATTGAGCAATATTGCCAATCCCATTCCACCCAAGACGTGAAAGGTCACGTTGATTCCGGTCCATAAAATGGTGCGCCAAAAAACCTCGAAAAATTTCGCGTCTTTCGCCACAGGTCCGGTAAAGAGCGTTTTTAGGTTTTCCCAGCCATACATAAAACCATACTCTGCGTTTTTTGTCGCCTGTGTTCCAAGCGATGCGTTTGAAAATGCAAGTTTGATCTCGAAAAGAAATGGGTATACGATCAGAAAAAGGACGCCAATAAATGCCGGGAGAATCAGTAGATAGGCAAGCCCAACACGGCTATTTCGCGGCTTGCTGATGAACTGGATTACACCGAACAGTATCAAAAAGCCAAGTCCGGCAATAATGCCTGCGATCATACCAGCCGAATCTTTGGTCGCAACCTTTGCTTCAATCAGCGAATTTTGCAGACTGTTTAGCGATTCGAATGGCGCGCTAATAAATTTGCTTGCAGCTCCATCTCCAAGTTTGATAAGGTCTGTGAGGTTGAAAAAATAAAGAATGATAACCAGGGTTAGAAAACCCAAGGCTGCTTGAATCGTACGGGTGATAATTGTTGCCGTTCGATTTGCAGGTTCACTAAAAAAGATCTGGTAAAAATAGATTTCGATGATTGCAAGTCCACCCAAAATGCCGAAAAGAAAACTGCCTATTTCCTTCAACCGTTCCATGACAATGGTAGTGTTCATGGTAATCCCATCGGAAAATGGCGAGATCAACGAAGAAAAGACAAAATAGATTGATGCAAAAACTGCTATCCAAAGGATAGTTGGGAGGTTCCGTTTTAAAAAATTTTCGTTTTCCATGTTAACCTCTGGGTCCCATATTTGTGGGTGACGAGTACGTACCCGATCACTAAGGAAATAGAAATAAGGGTTTTATAGAAAGATGGAGAGCGTTGCCGCTCCCCATCTTTTTGTTCAAGCTTGGATCTAATTAGTTGGTGCCAAGGGTGGCAACGCAGGCGTCAGCAGCTTCTTGAGCGGCGGCGGCGGCATCTTCAGGAGTAAGTGTTCCAGCCATTACACCTTCGAGGTTCGGGCGCCAGGCATCCCATGCGCAACGCATTTGGGGGGCTGCAGGCTGACCGCGTCCGTTCGAAAGAGCAGCCATGGAGGCAACCAAGATCGGGTCGCTGGAGATCGCGGGATCGTTGGCAACTTCCTTGTTGGAGGGAAGGCGCTTGAATTCATCCAACCAGCGCTTCTGCACTTCTGCCGAGGTCATGAAAGTCACGAACTTGACAACGGCATCCTTCTTGGCGGCATCGTCAAGCACGGCGGTCGAGAACATGAACGCCTTGTTACCGGTCATTTCGGTATAAGCATTGCCGTTGATGCTGGGGACGGGGGCAACGCCGAAGTTTTCACCGAGAGCGGTCTGGTATTCGCCGAGAGACCAGTCACCATTGATGATCATGGCAGCTTTGCCTTCTTTCATCATGGCGTCAGCGCAGGCATAATCACATTCCTGAGGGACAACGCCGTCGGTCTTGAGCGCGGCAACGAAGGTCAAGTAGTCAATGAATGCCTGGTTGTTGAACTGAGGTTTGTCTTCGGCATCGAGAGGCCAGCCACCAAATGAACCGTAGAAGCCAGCGCCCCAATAGGGTTCATTGAGGTTGTAGGCGAAGCCCTGAACATCACCGGTGGTGAGTTCTTTGGAGGTAGCGATGAGGTCTTCGAAGGTGGCGGGGGGCTCAGCGATCAAGGACTTGTTGTAAATCAACATCAGGTGGTTGCCATAGCCATCGGGGATACCCCAATAAGTACCGGCAACTTTGCTGTTTTCGAGAGCGCCTTCAAAGGACTGTTCAATAAAAGCCTGATCGAAGAGTTGATCGACTGGGGCAACGATCTGGAGGGTGCTGAAAGGACCGGCGAAATCGCTAGGTACTCGAACAACATCCGGGGCAGCTTCAGCCAAGGAAGCGGTCTGGAACTGGTCACGAAGAGCTTCATTCTCATAGTGAGTGCGCTCAACGGTGATATTCGGGTTCGCAGCCTGGAAGTCGGCGATCAACTGATCGATAAAGACATCCACTTCTTCGCCTTCCTGTTCCCAGAAAGTAATGGTTACGGGTTCAGCGGGAGCTTCAGTGGCAACGGGTTCAGCGGGAGCTTCGGTAGCAGCGGGGGCTTCAGTTGCAGCAGGAGCTTCGGTTGCAGCAGGGGCGCCGCCACCGCAGGCCGCGAGGACCATGCTAGCGACAACCAACAGACTAAACAGCAGACTTAACTTTTTCATTACTCTTCTCCTTACATATACTTAGGTGTTTGATTGAAATTGAGACTCATAGACTTGCCTTAGGTATTTTATCATGTGTACTGACGGGGACTTAACCACCTCCTTTTGTTATTCGATCGGGACTGCCTGTTGCATCCTTGTTGAGTTAATTCCTTTTGGAGCAGGTCCTTTTCTTTCTGTTGCATCGTGAATGGCGATATTGATCGCCTGCACGGTAGCACCTATCATGGTCGAGCGTTTTCCAAGCATGGCGGCAGTAATGTGGACACTTTGTTCCGAAGCCCGCAGGGATCGCTCGCGTACAGCCTGGCGGATGGGTGTGGTCAATAAATCTCCAGCCTGAGCCACGCCTCCGCCTATGATGACCGCGCTTGGGTTGAACAAGTTAACCAAGCCAGCGATCGCAATACCAATAAATGTTCCAGATCGCATGATGATCTCTTGAGAAGGCAGGTCACCCCGGCGGGCAGCTTCTGCAACTGTCTGGGCGGTGATGGCTTCCAGAGGCAGACTGGAAAGCAAAGTACGCTTTCCAGATTCAACTAATTTCTTGGCCTGCAGAGCGATCGCGTTACCACCTGCGAAAGCCTCCATGCATCCGTGATTTCCGCAAGTGCATAACGGTCCGTTCTCGTCGATCGTGATGTGACCGATCTCTCCGGCAGAGCCGGTCGTCCCGCCGTAGATCTGTTGGTTGATGATCAATCCTGCGCCAATACCACTTCCAACTTTTATAAAAGCAAGATTTTTTTCGCCACGTCCTGCGCCGTAAGCCCATTCTCCCAATGCGCCAAGTTCCGCATCGTTGTTAAGAGAGACTGGGCAACCCCATTCTTTTTCAAGAGTATCGCGGATGGGGTATCGATCCCAACCTGGCATGATCGGAGGCGCCATCACCATGCCGGCGTCTTTAACTACTGGTCCTGGAACTCCAACTCCGATGGCCATGATCTGAGACATGCTGATACCATGCTGGTCAAGCAATTGCTGGAGGATCTGCCGAGTTTCGGCAAGACATACAGTTGGACCTTGTTTGATGTCAAATGGAAAGGAAACCTCACCAATGATGTTGGCAGAAAAATCTGCAACCGCCACTGAGGCGTGTGTTGCTCCCATATCCACTGCGGCGACCATTCCGCGCTTGGGGTTGATCTCCAACACGACGGGGGGGCGTCCGTTTGGAATGGCTCTGCTTTCGGCTTCCAGTACCACGCCGTTCTCGATCAAGTCGTTTACGATCAGTGTTACTGCGGCGCGCGTTAAACCCATTTGCTCCGCTAGATCTGTTCTTGAGATGCCGTTTGCAGCAAAGCGAATCAAATCTACAGCGGAGTGTTTGTTAAAATTCTTAATATTTTGATTGGAGGAAACCCAATAAAACATTACTATCGCGCCTTTGTTGAGTAGTTATTACTATTTTCTACTGATAATAATATCACATTTTATTACTTAATCAAGTATTTTAACAAACTCTAATCTAAATTTCATTCACTAAAAAAACAGCCGGCTCACCTTGATTAAGTGAACCGGCTTTGTAAATTTATGGTGGTGCGAGCAGTTAGCGGATGGCTTTTTCGGTCTCTGAGTCGAAGATGTGGAATTTGCCCATATCAAAGACGACTTCTGTCTGGTGGCCAACTCGGAGATGTGAGCGCGGGTCAACGCGGCCAACAAAGGTGTTCTTTCCGCTCACCAGATATAGCAGGGTCTCGTTACCCATTAATTCGGTCACATCTACTTTAGCGTTGACCTTCTCGCCTCGAATGTTGGTGGGGGCGAATTCAGGATCGTGGATGTTTTCCGGGCGAATGCCGAAGACCACATTCTTGCCTTCCATGTTCTTGTAAGGTCCGGTGTATTCCTCGGGGATTTGAACTTTGAAGTCGCCCGTATCCACAAAAATTTTATTACCATCTTTTGTGATCTTGGACGGGAAGAAGTTCATGGCAGGGGAGCCGATGAAGCCTGCCACAAAAAGATTATCCGGTCGGTCGTATAAATTCTGCGGTGTATCCAACTGTTGCAAATTGCCCTTGTTGATGACGGCAATGCGGGTGGCCATGGTCATGGCTTCCGTTTGGTCGTGGGTCACATAGATGAATGTGGTTTGCAGGCGTTGGTGAAGTTTGCTGATCTCGGCACGCATCTGAACGCGCAGTTTTGCGTCGAGATTAGAGAGAGGTTCATCGAAGAGGAATACTTTGGGCTCACGAACGATCGCACGTCCGACTGCCACGCGCTGACGTTGACCGCCTGAGAGTTGGCGCGGCTTGCGCTGGAGCAAATCTTGAATGCCCAGAATATCGGCGGCTTCATTCACACGGCGTTTGATCTCCTCCTTTGGAGTCTTGCGGAGCTTGAGACCGAATGCCATATTGTCGTAAACAGAGAGGTGCGGATAAAGTGCGTAAGACTGGAAGACCATGGCGATATCGCGATCTTTCGGAGCGACGTCATTCACAACCCGGTCTCCGATCTTGATTTCACCATCGCTGATCTCTTCCAACCCAGCGAGCAGGCGCAGAGCGGTGGTTTTTCCGCAGCCAGACGGGCCGACGAGTACCAGGAATTCCTTGTCTTCTACATTGATATCCAGCCCTTTAATAATGGTCAGGTCGCCAAACTTTTTTACGACTTTCTGAAATGTTACGCTAGCCATAGTATCCTCCAGTCAATAGAATATAGTGGCGTGATTATAATCAAAAAACATATTTTCGTCGCACTAAGATCTGTCTGAGGCGTTCGCATGGCGATATACAGGAACAGGTCTGGCGTTACGCCAGACCTGTTGATTTTGAATGCGCTTGATGAACTGAGATTTACTATCTCAAAGCATCCCAGCCTGCATACTTGGCAATATCGCCAAGTTCCGCTTCAATGCGGAGAAGCTGGTTGTATTTTGCTACTCTGTCAGAACGGGCGGGGGCGCCTGTCTTGATCTGACCAGTGTTCAAAGCGACAGCGAGGTCGGCAATTGTGGAATCTTCGGTTTCGCCTGAGCGGTGGGAAGTGACCGCGCGCCAGCCAGCCCGCTGGCAAAGATCCACCGCTTCGATGGTCTCTGTCAGAGAGCCGATCTGGTTAACTTTAACCAGCAGGGCATTGGCAGCGTTCTCTTTGATCGCCCGGCGCACACGTTCGGGATTCGTGACGAGCAGGTCGTCACCGACGATCTGCAACTTATCGCCAAGCTTTTCGGTCATCAGTGACCAGGACTTCCAATCGTCTTGCGCGAGTCCGTCTTCAATGGAAACGATCGGGTAATCTTTGACCCACTTTGCCCAAAAATCAACCATCTGTTCGCCGGTTAGTTCCTTGCCTTCCTTGCGCAGGATGTATTTCTTTTTCTTGGCGTCGTAAAGTTCAGAGGCTGCGGGGTCAAGTGCGATCGCAACATCCTTTCCACGACCAGCTTTGAAACCGGCTTTCGCGATCGCAGCGAGAATCAATTCAATTGCTTCATTGTTCGCCTTGAGCGCAGGAGCGTACCCGCCTTCGTCGCCGACCAAAGTGCCATATCCATTTTCTTTCAAAACAGATTTAAGGGCATGATAGATTTCAGCGCCCCAACGCAGACCTTCCGAGAAGGACGGTGCGCCGAAAGGCATGACCATGAATTCCTGCATGTCCGTGCTTTGCCAATTGGTATGAGCGCCGCCATTCATGATGTTCATCATGGGGACGGGGAGCACATGCGCATACACGCCGCCGAGGTAGCGATACAAGGGCATGCCGAAAGAATTGGCGGCCGCCTTCGCAACTGCGAGGCTGACACCAAGGATCGCATTCGCGCCCAATTTGGACTTGTTGGCCGTGCCATCCATCGCAAGCAATTCGGCATCGAGTCCTTTTTGATCGGACGCATCCCAGCCGAACAGTGAATTTGCAATAATGCCGTTCACATTGGCGACTGCCTTTGCAACGCCCTTGCCAATGTAGCGCTTTTTGTTTCCATCCCGCATTTCAAGAGCTTCGTGCTCACCTGTGGAAGCGCCAGACGGAACCGCAGCGCGGCCCCATGCACCATCCATGAGAACCACTTCCACTTCAACGGTGGGGTTGCCGCGTGAATCTAGAACTTCTAACGCGGAGATGCTTTCAATTGTTGTATCCATTTTGTAACTCCTGGGGTTAATGTTTGTAAGTTTACGTATCAAGTATAATCGCATTTTATTTGGGAGAGGCTGCCTTGAGTCTGCAACAGGATTTTGATCCTCGCGACCGAAAAAAATATTATCTTGAAGATACGCCCGCCCGCCGCATCTTGTTAAGGCTCGTGCGCGGGTTGTTCAGTACGATCATGGTGATGAAGTCTGAGGGGCTGGAAAACTTTCCGTTGGATGGTCCCGTCATCCTCGCGGCGAATCACGTAAACAACTTCGATGTCTTCCCAATGCAGTTCTCTGTGCCGCGCGCGATCTGTTTCATGGGCAAGGCTGAACTTTTCAACACCGCGCTCGATCCGTTACTGCGAGTCTTGTGCGCCTTCCCGGTAAATCGCGGCGAAAAAGATGAATGGGCGATCCGGCATGCGCGGAAGGTTCTCGAGCATGGGCAGACCCTGGGTATGTTTCCAGAAGGGAAGCGCTCAAAGGGCAGAGGTCTCGGAGTCGCAAAGACAGGCACAGCCAGGTTGGCGATCGAGATGAATTGTCCGATCATCCCAATGGCGATCGTCGGAACCGATCAATTTTTCAAGAGATTTTCCAGTCGGTCAATCGTGACGATAAGACTGCTCCCGCCCATCCTGCCGAATCCAAACGATACACCTCTTTCTCTCACCGATCGACTCATGTTTTCATTAGCTGCTGAATTGCCAAAGTCAATGCGCGGGGTTTACGCCGAGACCCCAAAAGGCTTTGGCGGTTAAAAGTATTCCACTTTTCAATTTGTTTAGCTGACAATATTGATAAGAATACGGATTTTCATCGCTTGCAATTTTCTTTAGTCCGTGTAAAATAAAAGTATCTCAGGAGCCTACCTGGGAAATACGAAGGAAAGGAGATTACTTACTATGTTGTTCTCACCCAAGGAAAAAGGCCAGGGTCTTGTTGAATATGCTTTGATTCTCGTTTTGGTAGCTATTGTCGTTATTGCGGCCCTCATGATTCTCGGACCGATCATCGGCAATGTATTCAGCAAAGTCAACTCCAGCCTCAGCGGTGTGTAATTCACACCTCAAATAAAAAGCCCCGTCGAAAGACGGGGCTTTTTATTTTGAATGAGTGCTGCGATATAATCCTCAGAAATTATTTCGTGGAGAAACAACATGCTGCAAGACTCAGGTGACGGGATGGATCGCCATATTATCAACCTTGGTGAGGATGCTGAATCAAAGGAGCCCAAGCTCATACCTTTTTTGTGTTACGCCAAGGAAAATAAGAGCGTGGTGCGCGAGTTTAGTGAACGGTTAAAGGCTGAAGGCTGGATCGACCCTTGGTTCGACGAGGAGGATATTCTTCCCGGTCAGGTGTGGCAGGATAGTGTGGCGCTTGGTGTTCGCAACTCGCACGCGGTGATGGTTTTTCTATCCAGAGTTGCGATGGCTTCTGAGGGATTCTTTCACAAAGAAATGAAACTTGCCCTTGAGACTGCCGCGGAAAAACCAGAAGGGACGATCTTCATCATCCCCATTCGGATCAATGATTGCGAAGTCCCTGAGATGCTCGCGAAGTTTCAATATGTGGATTATTTTGGCAGGGAAGAGAATAAGACCCATGTGTATTCTCATCTGATTGCTGCGCTCAGGGTTCGAGCGCAACATTTAGGAATTAAGACAATGTAGCAAACAAAAACAGGTGCCACTGAAGCACCTGTTTTTGTTTGCGAGGATTATTTCTTGGCCCGTTCTTTCGCGGCTTTTAGCAGACCCACGAAAAGCGGATGGGGCTTCATTGGGCGGGAAAGAAACTCAGGGTGAAATTGGCTTGCGACCATGTATGGGTGGTCGGCGATCTCAACGATCTCGACCAGCCTGCCGTCGGGGGATAGACCGGAAAAGACCATGCCGTGCTTTTCAAAATCTGCCCGGTAGGAATTGTTAAACTCAAAGCGGTGGCGATGCCTTTCATCTACGCTGGGAATCCCATACGAGGCAGCGGCTTTCGTCCCTTTTTGAAGCAGGCATGGGTAAAGACCGAGACGCATGGTGCCTCCCATGTCGGTAATGGACCGCTGATCGATCATCAGATCAATGACCGGGTGGTCTGTGCTTCGATCGAATTCAGAAGAGTTGGCTTCTTCAAGGTCCAGCACATTACGTGCAAAATCAATGCACATGACTTGCATGCCCAGGCACAAGCCCAGGTATGGAACTTTGTTTTCGCGGGCATAGCGCGCTGCGAGGATCTTGCCCTCAATCCCGCGTGATCCGAATCCGCCGGGCACAAGTACTGCATCAGCGTCTTTGACAACATCCCAACCTTTATCTTTTTCCAGGTCAGCGGAATGTACCCAGCTGATATCAACTTCAACATCATTGGCAAGCGCGGCGTGTTTGAGCGCCTCGCGAACAGACATGTACGCATCCTGAAGCTCAACATATTTTCCAACGAGCGCGACCTTTACAGAGGTCTTGGGCTTGCGCACGTCTTCCACAAGTTTCTTCCACGGTTTCATATTGGGCGAGCGCTTGGCTTTTAGCCCGAGTTTGTTCAGCACCAATTCGCCGACACCCATTTCTTCCAAAAGAAGAGGAACTTCGTAGAGCACATCTGCGGTTTTCATGGGGATGACAGAGTCTTTTTCCACATCGCAGAAGAGGGCGATCTTTTCGCAAAGCGATTTGTTCACTTCCTGATCGGCGCGCGCGATGATGATATTGGGAGAAATACCAATGGAGCGCAGCGCCGCCACAGAGTGCTGGGTGGGTTTAGTCTTGATCTCACCGGTCGCTCCGATGGTGGGCAGCCAGGTGACATGCATGAAGAGACAGTTCTCGCGACCAACCTCGTTTCGTAATTGGCGCAGCGCTTCAAGGAATGGCTGGGACTCGATATCGCCCACGGTCCCGCCCACTTCCAGGATCATGATCTCCGCGCCGGTTTCCTTCGCGGCGACGCCGATGCGGCGTTTGATCTCGTTGGTTATATGGGGAATGACCTGGATCGTTCCGCCGAGAAAATCTCCGCGGCGTTCTTTTGCGATGGTCTCGGCGTAGACTTGTCCCGTTGTGAAGTTGCTCACCCGGGTCAGACGGTTATCGATGAATCTTTCATAATGACCGAGGTCAAGATCGGTCTCTGCGCCGTCATCCAGCACATACACCTCGCCATGTTGATACGGCGACATGGTGCCGGGGTCAACGTTGATGTACGGGTCCAGTTTCTGAACCGCCACATCGAATCCGCGCTCCTTGAGCAGAAGTCCCAACGCGGCGGCTGTTACGCCCTTGCCGACCGAAGAGACAACGCCGCCAGTGAAGAATAAATATTTTGTGGTCATGTAGCATCCTTTTTAGTATGGGCACTTTGAACGGTGTTTGAGTGCAGGTCCGGATCAAAGGGCAAATTTTGACAAAGAGAATGGGGAGGGCGATTAAGCCCTCCCCATTTGGGGTTGCGAATTATTTGCTGAAAAAAATTTCTTTTTATTCATCCGACCAATTTCACAAGGTCTTCAGCTGCGCGCCGCATTTCAAGGAAGATCATTCCTAATTTCGCGTCCTGACGAGACATCGCGGTTAATACTGCTTCGTCACCAATGGCTGTCAGAACGATCGCGCCTTTATCGCCTTTGATGTAAACCTGTTCCAGCCCGCCGCGTCCCAGTTCGCCGGAGATGCGTTCGCCGAGGCTGAGCATCGCCGCAGACATCGCAGAGACGCGGTCTTCTTCCACGCCTTGCTGCAAGGCAGAAGCCATGATCAAACCGTCCACCGAAACAACAGCGGAAGCTTCAATGTCGGGGGCAGATGCCTGCATATTGCGCAGACGCTCCACCATTTGGTCTGATCGGGATTTTGCCATAACTCGTTCTCCTCAGGATAAGCGGATGACCCGCCTTGGTTGTTAAAATCAACATCTTGAGTTTACCAGAAAATTAAATAATCGAGAATTGCCCGTGCATTTCAATTCCCAAAACGCCCAAGATTTGACCCGCATCTCTCTTCATGTTAGACTTACCGATTGCCATGTTTCGTTCAGCGCTTCTTCTTGCCCTTGTTTTTTTTGCCCAATCGGCTGATATTGCCATTATTTCCCCCATTTCAGGCGATACCTTGCGCGGACAGGTCGAAATTGCGGGAAATATGGATGTTCCCAACTTTGCATCGGCTGAGCTGGCTTTTTCCTACGCTTCGAACCCCGCCGATAGCTGGTTTGTCATCCAAACATTTCCCCAGCCTCCACAAGGTCCGGTCATCGCCACTTGGGACACCACCTCCCTGACCGATGGTGACTACGTCCTGCATTTACGGGTCTTCTTCCAGGATGGCTCTTCTCAGGATGTAGTGGTTACAGACCTGAAGATTCGCAATGATGTTTTGCCAACCTCAACTCCCTCTCCTACGGCAACAGAATCCTTTGACGAGATCACCATCAAAATTCCGCCAACCCAAACCCTGCCGCCGCTGGATACTCCTTTGCCGACCTTTGCGTCACCCACATCCATGCCTGCGAACCCAGCCTCGGTAACTTCCACTTCGATCGTCACTTTCTTTGGGCGCGGTGCATTGATCGTACTCGTGTTGTTCATGTTCTTTTCCTTGATCCTTCGCCTTCGAAAAAACTAAAGACCTTACTAAAACCACCATGACAGAATCTTATCTCCTTGTCGGCTTCGGTAACCCCGGGCGCGAATATAAAGATACCCGCCACAATATCGGGTTCATGCTCATTGACCGCCTCGCGGTGCGACTCAATGCGCGCGGCATGCGGCTGCAATCCAAAGCGATCGTTATTTCCACATTGTATGAAGAACGTAAATTGATCCTTGCCAAACCGCAAACCTACATGAATCTCTCAGGGCAATCGGTGCAGGGACTTTTGCATTTCTACAAACTTCCGGTGGAAAACCTGCTTGTCGCGCACGACGATCTTGATCTGCCCTTCGGTACGATCCGCATTCGCCCCGGCGGCGGACCGGGCGGTCAACGTGGAATGACCGATACGATCGAGCGCCTTGGGACCAAGGAGTTTCCACGCCTGCGTCTTGGGATTGGTCGTCCTCCTGGGCGCATGGACCCGAAAGACTACGTCCTTCAGGATTTTTCCAAAGACGATATAAAACTTCTGCCCGAAGTTTTGGACCGCGGGGCTGATGCCGCCCTTGAGTTCGTAATGAAGGGACTGAACTCAGCCATGAATAAATTCAACGGAAGTGTTGACGCATAAAGTATGCAGCTTCTTTTAGACAGCATTCATTCTTTAGCCTCGTATCAGGAATTGCTGACCCAGCTTCAGGCAGGGACGCATATTCCCGGGCTGGCTCTTCGTGTACCACGCGCGGGCAGACTTCCCGTGGTGGCATCGCTTCATGCGGATACGAATCTGCCCATCCTGCTGATCACTGATCGGGCGGATCATGCGCTGGCTTTGTTCGATGAACTTGGCTTCTGGGTGAAGTCTGCGCGATATTTGTTTGCCGAGCCGAATCCGCTTTTTTACGAGGAAGCTGCCTGGGGAATCACCACACGCCGCGACCGCCTGCAAGTTTTGACGGCGCTCTCAGCCTATCACCTGCCGTTCTCAAAGAAACCCGAATCTCCGCCTATCATTGTTGCGTCAGCTCGTTCGTTGATGACGCGGACCCTGCCGCGCCGCGATTTTCTCAAAGCGTGCAAGAAATTATCTGCAGGGCAAAGCATTCAACCCGACATGCTGATCCGTGAGTGGGCCAGGATCGGTTATCAGCGGGTGAACACCGTCCTTGAACCGGGGCAATTCTCCCATCGCGGAGGTCTGCTCGATGTCTGGCCTTCGATCGAGTTGAATCCTGTCCGCCTGGATTTCTTTGGCGATGAGATCGAGACCATTCGCCAGTTCGATCCCGCGACTCAACGCACGGTGGAGAAATTGCAGGATATTCTCATCACACCGGCGCGTGAATTTTTAGCGGAGACGGTTGATGAGCAGATCCAGCTTTCTGAGTTTCACATTCCGCTCCTGCATCCAATGCCAGCGTCCCTGCTCGATTACCTGCCGCAGAAGACGCTCGCCATTGTGGATGACCTGAGTCTGATCGAATCAATGGCAAACGAGGTCGAGGAGCAGGCTCTCAAATTTAGAAGCGAGAGTATTGCCGAAGGCACGCTGCCAAAAGATTTTCCCGTACCTTATCTTCCTTGGTCGGAACTGCACGACACCCTGAGCGGTTTTTCCTCTTTGGCGTTGGGGCATTCCACCGAAGCGGTCGCCAGTGACCGGTCCGCGGTGAACGGGCTTGCCGAGTGCTTTGGGCATGATGAAAGATTCGGCGGCAGACTCAAATCGTTCATTGACTATTTGCATCCGATCATTGAGAAAGGCGAGAAGGTTATTTTGGTCTCGCGCCAATCGCCTCGTCTGCATGAACTTTGGAACGAGCATTATCCCGATTCCCAATTTGATAATTTGCAATTTATCGAGTCTTCATTGTCTGAGGGTTTCACTCTTTCAGATGATCTGTCTGTCATCCATCTGATCACGGACTCAGAGATCTTTGGCTGGGAACGTCCGCAGACTCGCGTGCGGCAAAAGCAAACAGCGGAGACTCCCGAATCGCTGTACTCAGATTTATTGGTTGGCGATTACGTGGTGCATGTGGATCACGGCATTGGGCGTTTCGCCGGTCTGATTCAGCGACAGTTGGACGGCCACGAGCGAGAGTATCTTGCGGTTGAATACGACCGCGCAGACACGCTTTACGTCCCAGTGCATCAAGCCGACCGCCTCACACGTTATGTCGGCGCGGACGGCGGCAAGCCCAACCTCGATCATCTGGGCGGGCAGGCTTGGGCAGAGACCAAGGCGCGAGTCAATCAGGCGGTGCAGAAGGTCGCCGAAGATTTACTAGACTTGTACGCTCGGCGGCAGGTTGTGGAGGGATACTCCTTCTCAGCCGACACTCAATGGCAGACCGAGTTGGAAGACAGCTTTCCATACGTGGAAACCGACGATCAAAAACGAGCCATTGCCGATATCAAACGAGACATGGAGCGCGCCCGTCCCATGGACCGCTTGTTGTGCGGCGATGTTGGTTATGGAAAGACCGAGGTCGCGCTCCGTGCTGCTTTCAAGGCGGTGATGAGCGGCAAGCAGGCGGCTGTGCTGGTTCCAACCACAGTGCTCGCTCAGCAGCATTTTGAGACCTTTTCGCAAAGGCTTGCCGCATTCCCCGTCAAAGTGGAGATGCTTTCCCGCTTCCGCACCCCGCGCGAACAGACCGAGATCCTTTTGCAGCTTGCGCTTGGTGAAATTGATATCGTCATCGGTACGCATCGCCTGATCTCTGCCGATGTGCAGTTCAAGGATTTGGGTTTGGTCATCATTGATGAAGAGCAGCGCTTCGGGGTGACGCACAAGGAGCACCTCAAGAAACTCCGCACCGAGGTGGATGTGCTGACCCTGACCGCCACGCCGATTCCGCGCACGTTATACATGGCGCTGACGGGTGTGCGGGATATCTCAAATTTGAACACGCCGCCTGAAGAACGTCTGCCGATCGTGACGCACGTCGGTCCGTATTCACCTCGGCTCGTAAGGCAAGCCATCTTGCGTGAGTTGGAGCGCGGCGGGCAGATCTTCTTTGTCCACAACCGTGTGAATACCATTGATGCGATGAAGGCTCACTTGAACAAACTCGTGCCCGAAGCTCGGGTGGATATCGGTCACGGGCAGATGGCGGAAGGTCAACTGGCGAGCGTGATGCACCGCTTCAACATGGGCGAGATCGACATCCTGCTCTGCACCACCATTATCGAGTCTGGATTGGATATCCCCAACGCGAACACTTTGATCGTGGATCGCGCAGACACATTTGGGCTGGCTCAACTTTATCAACTGCGCGGGCGTGTGGGACGCGGGGCGATGCGCGCGTACGCCTATTTCTTCCGCCATAACAAAATGTCTCCAACGCAGGATGGGCAGCAGAGACTCGAGGTCATCGCGGAGAATACACAGCTAGGGGCGGGCTACTCAATTGCGATGCGCGACCTTGAGATCCGCGGGGCGGGCGATCTGCTTGGCACACGTCAGCATGGATATATTCAGTCTGTAGGCTTTCATCTTTATACACGAATGTTATCTGATGCTGTGCGTCGCCTTCGGAGTGGGGATGCTCAAAGGTCAAGGACCGAAGGATTGGAAGACTCAGCTTTTATCCTTCAACCTTCATCCTTCAGCCTTCCGTTGAGCTTGCCGGTCAATGTGGACCTGCCGTTGGCTGTGGGCATCCCAAGCGAGTACATCCCCGATCAGGACCTTCGCCTGCGTTTGTATCGCCGCATCGCAGACCTGCGTGATGAGACCGAGCTTGACGCCCTCGGGTCTGAGTTTCGCGATCGGTTTGGCCTGCTGCCCGAGATGACCCAAAACCTGCTGTATCAAATGCGGGTGAAACTCCGTGCCGAAAAAGCGGGACTGGCTTCGGTGGGCATGGAATCTTCGGGGCAGATCCTGCTCAAGTACGCTGCCCCCGCTGATGGGTCCGAACCGATGCGCCTGCCCGACCTGCCGAACGGTGTGCGGGGAGGCAGATCGGCTTATTGGGTGACCGTCTCGAAGGAAGAATCCTGGAAAGTGAAACTGTTGGATGTGTTGGGTCAGTTGACCAAATGATTTTGCGGTAAAATAGAACACTCGTTCCAACAAAGGAAAATATAAAAATATGGAATTCAAACTCAATGCTCCCTTTGTTCCGATGGGTGACCAACCCGAAGCCATTCGTGACCTTGTGCAGGGCGTTCACGATGGCAAGAAACATCAGGTTTTGTTGGGTGCCACAGGCACAGGCAAGACCTTCACGATTGCGTCTGTCATTCAGCAATTGCAAAAGCCCGCGTTGATCATGGCGCACAATAAAACTCTTGCTGCCCAGTTGTACGCCGAGTTCAAGGAATTTTTCCCCGAGAACGCGGTCTCATATTTTGTTTCCTACTACGATTATTATCAGCCTGAAGCTTATGTGCCGCGGCACGATCTGTTTATTGAGAAAGAAACCCAGATCAACGAAGAGATCGAGCGTATGCGCCTTGCCGCCACCACTGCGCTCATCTCGCGGCGTGATGTGATCATTGTCGCTTCTGTTTCCTGTATTTATGGCTTGGGCTCACCCGAAGAATTTGGCAAGGGTACCGTGACCATGAAGGTGGGCGAGATCTACCGCCGCAACGCTCTGTTGCGACAATTGATCGAGAGCCAGTATCAGCGTAACGATATGGAACTTCGCCCGGGCACTTTCCGTGTGCGGGGCGATACGCTGGAGATCATCCCTGCTTATGAAGATAAGCGTGGATACCGCATCACCTTTTTTGGCGATGAAGTGGAGCGCATCATGCAGTTCAGCCCGGTCAGCGGGGAGATCTTTGACGAGCCGAAGGAGGTGTCCATTTACCCTGCCAAGCAATTCCTCACTGACGCTGACCGCTTGAAAGAGTCCATTACAAATATTGAAGCGGAATTGGAAGAGCGCCTGAAGTATTACAGGGACAATGGCAAATATCTCGAAGCTCAGCGTATTGAACAACGTACCCGCTACGATCTGGAGATGTTGAAGGAAGTTGGCTATTGCTCTGGCATTGAGAATTACTCACGCCAGCTTGATGGGCGTGCTCCCGGTTCGCATCCGTGGACGATGATCGACTTTTTGCCGAGTGATTATCTGCTGGTTATTGATGAGAGTCACATGACCGTGCCGCAGATCCGTGGCATGTACAACGGCGACCGCGCCCGCAAAGAAACGCTGGTCGAGTATGGTTTTCGCCTGCCTTCTGCCATGGATAACCGCCCATTGAAGTTTGATGAATTTGAACAGGTGATGGGTTCGACCATCTACACATCTGCCACTCCGGCTGCGTATGAAATGGAGCATGCTGAACAAGTCGTAGAGCAGATCATCCGCCCGACCGGTTTGGTTGATCCTGAAGTGGAAGTGCGCCCGACAAAGGGGCAGGTTGATGACCTGGTGGGAGAGATCAAACAGCGGGTGGTGGGCGGCGACCGTGTTCTTGTCACCACGCTCACGAAAAGAATGTCTGAAGACCTCACCACCTATCTCAAGGAATTGGGTGTCAAGGTACAGTATCTGCATTCGGAAGTGGAAACGCTCGAGCGGATCGGGATTCTACGTGACCTGCGCTTGGGAACCTTTGATGTTCTGGTGGGCATCAATCTTTTGCGTGAAGGTCTTGACCTGCCGGAAGTATCTTTGGTTGCGATCCTCGATGCGGACAAGGAAGGCTTTCTGCGTTCAGATACGGCGCTGATCCAGACGATCGGTCGTGCCGCCCGTAATGTGAACGGACGGGTCATCATGTATGCCGACCGCATCACAGATTCCATGAAGCGCGCTTTGGACGAGACAAACCGCCGCCGGGCCAAGCAATTAAAATATAACGAAGAAAACGGAATTGTCCCGATCAGTATCCACAAGGAGATCCACGAGCTGACTGAGATGATGAGTGCGAAGGCTGTGGGCGAGCTGAAGGGTGAATATAAAACCAAGGGTGCGGATGTGCTGCCCCGGAACGAACTTCGCAAGATCATTGACGAGTTGGATAAGCAAATGAAGGAAGCGGCAAAGAACCTCGAGTTTGAGCGCGCAGCCGCCCTGCGTGACGAACTGTACGACTTGAAGACCCTGCTGGCAGAAGACGAAAATCTTAAACCTTGGGAGCGGATCAAGTTGATGACCAGCCGCGAAGAATAAAACAAAAGTCCCGAAGGAATTTCCTTCGGGACTTTTGTTTTCAGCTGGCAGTGACCGAATTGGGCTTGGGGCGTTTATGAATGCAGGGATACAGCTCGCTATCCACGGTCAGGATATGACCGACGATCCAGTCGTAGATCGATTCGTGGATCTTCAGTGCGAGGTCATCCGAACCGCCCGAATCCAAATACTCCTTGTGATATCGGTTGAATTTCTCTATAAAGGCAGAGTGAGCTCGTTTGTTCTTGTCTGCGGCGGGGCAATGATACGCTTCCATGCACTGTTCTTCTTTGCCGAAGTGCCAGTCAGCGTAAAACTTTAGGGTGCCCAGGATCCTGATAATGTTTTCCTTGCCGTAGCCATCAAGAATGGCGGTACCCAATTTGTTGAGTATCTCAATCAAGTATTTATGTTGATTATCCAACACCTCATCCCCTGTGGTGAGGGAGAAATCCCATTGAAGTAATTTGGGTGTGTACATCTTGTCTCCTTCATAATAAAGATAAGTTTTGTTCTTACTGACAATAAAAACTGGCAAATTCCACAAAATCAACACGCTTTTCCAGTAACCTTATTTTACTCTTTGTGCTTTCTTTATCATACCTTTACATTCGGGTTGTATCCTTTGAGCATCGGCAGGACAGAGCAAAATTAAAAACCTGCCTTACTATAGGAGATAAAAAATGAAAAAGTTACTTTGGACCGTTGTTTTGACGGCAGCAGTCGTTGCAGTGGCGCTCGGCGCTTACGGAGTTGGTGTGGTGTTTGCTCAGGACGGGAATCCTCCCTTTACCGGGCGCGGACCGATGATGCAGAATGGCGGAGAGATGGGCGCGATGCACACGTTCATGACCACCGAATTTGCACGCAAGCTTGAGCTGAATGTGAACGATATCAATACCCGAATTGCAGCAGGCGAAACCATGTACGATATCGCCCTTTCGACTGGTGTTACCGCGGAGGAATTTCCGGCGATCATGACCGAGGTCCGTGCGGACGCGCTGGCTGCGGCGGTGAAGGCCAATGTCATTACCCAGGAACAGGCTGATTGGATGAACTCCCGCGGCGCAGGTCGAGGCATGGGCACCGGCGATTGCACCGGGACCGGCACACAGGGACAGACTGGACGTGGTCAGGGCATGCATGGCGGAATGATGGGCGGTGCGGGGCGCTATCAAGTCAACCCTTAATGGCGATCGACAACTGAGATCAAAGAGCCGGGTTTCCCAAAGAGATCCGGCTCTTTGCGATTTACAGAGGCAGGCATAAGGTGTTAAACTAAATTTCAAAATTTCATTCATGAGGTAGAAATGTTGAAAAACAAAAAGTGGATCATCCTTATCGCGCTGGCGATCGTATTTTTGGGCGTTTACTTGTGGCCCGTTCCGAGCGTTCCTTTTGAGAAAACCTACGAAAAAGTTAACCCTTCTCAGTCGCAGGCGTTACATGACTTTCGTATTAATCATCCCGTGCAAAATTTGAACTTCAAAGGCGAAAACTGGGAATATGTTTCATTTGGCAAAGGCGAAGAGACCATTCTTTTCCTGCATGGCATGACCGGCGCGTATGATATTTGGTGGAACCAAATGGAAGCACTTCAGGATACCTATCGCGTGATCTCGGTCACTTACCCCGCAGTGGATTCGTTGGAGGAGATGAGCGATGGCGTTCTTGCGATCCTGGATGCGGAAGGAGTGGAGAAAACCAACATTGTAGGGACTTCGCTTGGAGGTTACCTTGCCCAGTACATGGTTGCGAATCATCCCGACCGGGTGCTGGCTGCTGTTTTCTCGAACACTTTCCCCCCGAACGACCTGATCGCCGAAAAGAATAGATCGATCGGCATGGCTTTGCCCTTCCTGCCGGAGTGGCTCGTGCTCGATGTCTTGCGTGGAAGTTTTTCCGAAAGCATCTATCCCGCTTCCGGCAAGGATGAGTTAACTCTGGCGTTTCTGAATGAGATCAGTTATGGGCGGATGCGTAAAGCTCAGGTGGTTGGGCGTTTTCACGGCGTAGTTGAAAAATTCACCCCGCCCGATGTGGTCGCGCTCGATATTCCGGTTTTGATCATCGAGGCAGATAACGATCCGTTGGTCGAGCCGATCCTCAGGGAGCAGCTAAAAGAAACATACCCCACCGCTGAAGTGTGGACACTTTCAGAAGTGGGGCATTTTCCGTATTTGAATTTTAGCGAGGCTTACACCAATATACTCAAGTCGTTTTTTGGAAACCTGGTCATCATCGCGCCGCTGTAGAACTTGTCAGGCGCGCGCCGATTGGTGTTCGTGATCTTCCTCCACGATCTCACAATAAAGCAGCGTGTTTTTACATCCAGCACATTCCAATTGCCAGGTGGTGTGCTGGATGTTGTATTCATGCGCGAGGACTCGATTCAAATTCTGTTGAATGGACGCGCCCGCGCTTATGGAGATGTCGTCCGTGACAATGTGCGCGGAGAGTGCCCGTAAACTTTCGTTGATGCTCCACACGTGCAGATCGTGAACACCACGCACACCATCCACCTTGAGCATGGATGCCACCATCGAGTTCATGTCGAGGCTTTCTGGGGTGCTTTCCAAGAGAATGTGGGTGGATTGACGCAAAATGCTCCACGCGTTCCACAAGATGAAGACGCCGATCAGGACGCTCACCAGCGGATCAAGCCAGTTCCACCGGGTGAAGAAAATGATCACACCGGCAATGACCGCGCCCAAAGTAGATAGCACATCTCCCATCAAATGCAGGAAGGCGCTTCGCAAGTTAAGGTCGTGATCGCTTCCATCCTTGACCATCCACGCGGTGATGAGGTTGATGATGAATGCCAGAGCGCCGACACCGATCAGGATCGTAGAATTAACTTCCGGCGGAGAAAGGAAGCGCTTCCACGCTTCGTAAAAGATCCCCAGAGCGATGACGATCAAGGTCGTGGAATTTACCAACGCTACCAGGATCCCCGCTCGATGATAACCAAAGGTCTTTCCCGCATGTGCGGGTTGGGTTGCCAGTTTTACTGCGTACCAACTCAAACCGAGCGCGATCACATCGGTGAAATTATGTGCGGCATCGGTCAGTAATGCGAGACTGTTGCCAAAGATCCCGGCGATGACCTCCACGACAACGAAGGCGGCAGTCAGAAACAGCGAGATGGATAACCGTTTTGTAGTTTTGGCGGCATGGATGTGAGAGTGATTTTCGGTCATATCGCTTAGGGCGCAACCTTTAGAGTTGTTTCGCGCTTGTTGTTGGTTTCGTCTGATTCTTCCACCTGGTTCTCAGAGTCTACTATCAGTGTTGTCCAGTAACTGGCGGTGACGTTCCCTTCATAGGTAAACTGACAGTCGAAGTTTTTTGATTCTCCCGCTTCCAAAACGGGCACCACCCAGGCGCAGCCGGGGAGGGTTTGGTTGGAGAGCCAGACCACGCTAAAATCACGAGCGGGGGCGTTTCCATTGTTTGTCACTTTGACTTGAATGGCGATCGGCTGGGCGTTCTTTGCCGGGTTTGGAAAGTACTGCATTCCGCTCGCGGTCAGATCCGGCAGACCCATTGGGAGCGGCGTTTCAGTGGGAGCGAGCGTTGGCGTGGGTGGGTCGGTTGGCGGGATCGTAGCTGTGCTTGTGGGAGTTTCGGAGCTGGGCGGCGAAAATGGATACATCATATAAGCGCCAACGGCAATTACCGCGCAGCATAAAAAAGCAGAGATAATTCCAGCCGCCCAAAGCATGGGCTTGGAATATCCTGCTTGTTTTTTTACTGTGATGGGCCTTTGCGGAGTGGATTCTTTAATTTCAGAGATCAGGTGATTGAACCCGGTCTGGTAGTTTTTTGTGAAATCTACAAATTGGACCCGGGCGATGCGATAAGGGATTTCGCAGGGTTGCAGCAGGATGGGGATGATGCGCTTCTTCTCATTGATGGCGAAGGAGAGTTCGTCCAGCACATTCTCAGATGCCACCGAAGACGGCGTGAGGATTATGACGAACAGTCCGCAGGCTTCGAGCGCGTTCTGGATGACACTGTCCCATCGTTGTCCGGCGCCAATGTCATGTTGATCCATCCAAACGTCGAGCCCTTGAGCGTCCAGATCTTTCGTCAGGCGAGTGACAAATTCCGTGTCGATCCTGGAATAGCTGATGAAAATCTGTCCTGGCATAAGGACGCTCCTTGGCTCGAAGATATTTTCAATTATACCTATTTACACCCAGCCCATCAGCCTCGCTAAACTCGCAGTAAGGAAGGTGACCACAAATGCCGTGCCAAGGGTCATCACCACGCTCAGGGTCGCCCACTTGAGAGATTTTGTCTCTTTGTAAATGGTCATGATGGTTGTGGCGCATGGATTGTGCAGCAGGGCGAACAACATCAGGTTGACCGCGGTAAGCATCGTCCAGCCGTTGCCGTTGACCAGCAGGTCAAAGATGGCGGCGTTGGATGAAGGCCCATCGATCATCATGCCGGCTCCCATGTACACCATCATCATGGTCGGCACAACGATCTCATTGGCAGGGATCGCAATGATGTAAGCGAGCAGGATCACGCCGTCGAGCCCGAGCAGCAGACCGAAAGGATTCAACCAGTCGGCGATGGCGCGGGCGAGGTTTGTATCTCCGGCCGGGATGTTCGCCAAAAGCCAGATGATCGCCCCAGCCGGTGCGGCGGTTTGCATGGCGCGCCACAGAACAAAAATGGTTCGGTCAATAATGGATGTGTACAGGATGCGGCTGATGTTTGGTCTGCGATAGGGCGGCAGTTCGAGCGTGAAGGCGGAGGCTTCTCCCTTGAGCACGGTGCGGGAAAGGATCCACGATGCGAGGAAGGTGAAGAACACGCCGATCAGTACCACGCCGACAACTGTTCCCGCGGCGACGAAGGATGTCAATGCCGGAGGGAAGGCAGCCGCCACGAATACAGTAGCCAGCATGATCAAGGTTGGGAACCGCCCATTACAAGGGACAAAATTATTCGTGAGGATGGCGATCAGTCTCTCGCGCGGAGAGTCGATTACGCGGGTTGCCACCACGCCGGCGGCGTTGCACCCGAATCCCATGGCCATGGTCAGTGACTGTTTGCCGTGTGCGCCGGTCTTCTTGAACATCCAGTCCAGGTTGAAAGCCACGCGCGGCAGGTAACCCAGATCCTCCATGAACGTAAAGGCAGGGAAGAAGATCATCATCGGCGGCAGCATCACGCTGACAACCCATGCCAGCCCGAGATAAATGCCGTCCCAAATAAAACCTGTGATCCACCACGGGATTCCGATTTGGTTGAAAAGGGCGCGCCCGTAATCACCGACGCTAAAAAGAACGGTCGCGATGGCGCTTGAAACCACGTTCGCGCCCGAAACGGTCAGCCAGATGATGATGCCGAGCAATCCCAGCATGATCGGCAGCCCCGCGTAGGGCGAGGTGACCAGCCGGTCGATCCGCTGGTCGAAGTCATATTTTTTATCTGTAGCAGTTTTCACCGCCCGCCGGGCAATGCTTTCCGCTTCGGTGTACAGTGATTTAACGATCTCATCACGAAAACCCGTGGAGAGATTGTTTCGCAGACTTTCTGCTTTTGCTAAAATTTCATTCGCTTCCATTTTTACCTCGTTCATTCTTCACCGCTCATCCCTGTTTTATTGTCTTCCTTCAACAGACATTTTCGCGCTGAACTGCACATCTTCACGTTGTTGGCGTGAAACGATCTCAGACAGTTCGCCAGTGGACAGGGCTTTTTGCACCCGGGCATCACCATCCAACAAGCGGATGGCCAGCCAGCGCGCATTGGGAATGCCCGGCGCCATTTGCTCGATCATCGGCACAAGTTCGTTGACCGCTTTTTGGAACTCAGGTGTGCCATGCACACGCAGCGGCTTGGTCTGGATCGTCCCTTCGATCACATCCGATACCGCACCCAACAGGGTGTGGATACCTTCACCCGTCCGGGCAGTGATCGCGATGGCTGGCACTCCCAGGTCCCGGCTTAATGAGCGTGGATCGACCTCCAGCCCCTTGCGCTTGGCTTCATCCATCAGATTGATCGCAACCACCACATGATCGGTGATCTCCATGACCTGCATCACAAGGTTTAAATTTCTTTCAAGGGCGGTCGCGTCTGTGACCACGATCGTGCAGTTCGGCTGACCGAACAAAATAAAATCTCGCGCCACTTCTTCGTCCTGACTCGCCGACAATAGAGAATACGTGCCGGGCAGGTCTACGAGTTTGTATCGCAGTTTATTAAATTCAAATCCGCCTTCGGCCCGTGTCACGGTCTTGCCTGGCCAGTTGCCGGTGTGTTGTTTTAACCCGGTCAGGGCGTTGAACAAAGTGGACTTTCCCGTATTGGGGTTTCCAGCCAACGCCACTACGCGGTCAAAATCTCCAACTTTGATTCCCATTTGTTCCAATTGTGTAAATGCCGGGCATGTTTCGCAATGCTCTGTCGGCAGGATGGTCTTTGGATTACTCATGATTTACTCCTCTTCTTTAACTCGTAACGGGCTTCACCCAAATTTGCGCTGCTTGATCTTTGCGTAAAGCGATCAATGTTCCCCGCACACGATAAGCGCGTGGGTCGCCAAAGAAATTCTTCAGCTCGGGGTAGATCACAGTACCCGGCGTCAGCCCCAGATCCAAAAAACGCCTGCGGGTAAAACCTTGAACGGCTTCATCCAAAACCACGATCTCTGCTTTTTGGTCGTAGGTTAACTCAGCCAGGGTAATGGCACTTGCCTTGGCAGTTTCACTTTCTGGCAGGGCAGCCACGCTCACATTTGACGCCACCGCAGGCGCAAGACGATATTCGTTCTCTCCGTCACTCAGCACATATCGGTTGGGTGTCTTTTCAAGAATGCGGATGTCTTGTCCCAGACGCAGTCCCGCCGCAACGATCTGTTGATAGGCGAGGGCAGGCTCATCCTCAAGGTGAACGATCCGTGCGGGACGGTCAGCCTGCCACGCCGTAAGTGGCATTCCCTCCGCCCGATTCAGTTTTCCTTCCCGTGTCGGAATGGGATCGCCATGCGGGTCGCGGGTCGGGTGTCCGAGCGCGGCTTCCAACTCGTTCAGTTGTGTTTCGGTTAACGAATGCTCGCGGCGATGCGCCTCTCGATGAACCTTTTCCAGAGGCATGCGCG